>CAUYYY010000032.1:0-10681 GCA_963577165.1 Planctomycetota bacterium
GACTCCCGGCCAATCAAGCCATTCTGGTCCCGATGGCAAACCGACCACACCGGTTCAAACCACTATCAAATAGCTGGCTGAAATCACAATCCACGGAATGCACCCGAACGCCCTCTGTGGCGTTCCGTTGCCGTTGTTACGTTTTTGGGCCTTTTATCAACCGTCGCTCAATGCGGCGAGCCGGTGCGATTCGGCTTCGCTGACGCAGAGCCGTCGGATGGCGGTTGCTCGACCGGTGGCCGGATCTGCGTCAATAATCGTCCCACAGAGTCGGACGTCCTCGGTGGCCACGTCGAATTGTGTCGGATGGAAGGTCAGCGTGGTTTCCAATACACGATCAATACGGCGGCCGATAATGCTGTCAAAAGGACCGGTCATCCCCACGTCGCACTGAAACGCCGTGCCTCCCGGGAAGATACACTCATCCGCCGTGGGCACGTGGGTATGGGTACCTAGGACCGCAGCCACGCGCCCGTCAAGGTAGCGTCCCATCATTTGTGATTCACTGGTCGCTTCGGCGTGAAAATCGATGAGTACGAGTTGCACGTCGGGTGGCAATTTGCTCAGTACACGATCGGCCGCTCTCCAGGGACAATCGGTCGGCCGCATAAACAAACGCCCCATGAGTGAAATCACGGCAACGCGATAACCACTTCGACTGGTCAACACCATCCATGGCCGCCCGGGGGCGTCTTCCGGAAAGTTTGCCGGTTTGACAAGATTATCTTGCGATTGCAGCAAGTTCTGAATCTCGCGACGACGATAAATGTGGTCGCCCAGCGTGATGCCGTCCACGCCCGCTTCGATCAGCTTGTGATAGATCGTCGGCGTCAGGCCCGAGCCGCTTGCGCTGTTTTCCGCGTTGGCAACAACCAGATCGAGCTTTTCTTCTCGGACGAGACCCGGCACCGAGCGCTCCACGATGACTCGGCCCGGTTTGCCGACGATGTCGCCGATGAACAGAATACGCATGTCTCTCGACTCTCGTCCTTATCGCGCCATCTCGGTGGTCCGCGTTTCGCGGAGAACGGTCACTTTGATCTCGCCAGGATAGGTGAGTTGCTCCTCGAATGCTCGGGCAATATCGCGGCAAATCTTGGCGGCCGATTCGTCGGTTGTTTTCTTGCTGCTGGCGATCACCCGCATCTCACGCCCAGCCTGGATGGCAAATGCCTGACTCACCCCTGGAAATCCCACGGCAATCGCTTCGAGTTCCTGCATCCGTTTGACGTAACGGTCGAGAGTCTCTCGCCGTGCGCCGGGTCTCGAAGCGCTGCACGCATCGGCGGTCGCGCAAATGACCGTATAGGGCCGGTCAATCCGAATGTCGTCGTGATGTCCCAACGCCGCATGGACAACCTCCGGCCCTTCACCATAACGTTTCAGTAGATCGGCGCCTATTTTCGGGTGGCCTCCTTCGGCGTCGTGATCCGCGGCCTTCCCGATATCGTGCAGTAGCCCACAACGAAGCGCCAACTGTGCATCCATGCTCATCTCGTCGGCGATCATGCTCGAAACGAATGCCACTTCGATCGAGTGACGCAACACGTTCTGGCTGTAGCTTGTACGAAATCGTAACCGCCCGAGAAGGTGGATAATTTTTTCGTGTAAACCATGTACGCCCGCTTCTTGGGCCGCTTCTTCGCCATGTTTCTGAACGTGCCGATCCATTTCCTGATTGGTTTCTTCGACGATTTCTTCGATCCGAGCCGGATGAATTCGACCGTCGGTGATCAGCTTTTCCAAAGCCATCCGGGCCGTTTCACGACGTACCGGATCGAAAGCCGATACGATGACCACCCCCGGCGTATCGTCGATAATCACGTCGACGCCCGTCGCCTTCTCAAAAGCACGAATATTACGGCCTTCGCGCCCGATGATCCGGCCTTTCATCTCGTCGTTCGGAATGTCGACCGTGCTGGTGGTTGCCTCTGCGGTGTGGGTCGCCGCGTAGCGCTGAATCGAGGTAAGCAGCACTTCCTTCGCTTTGACGTCGACAACTTCCGCGATCCGCTTCTCCTGCTTAGCGATCAGAGCCCCTTGCTCCTCGACAAGTTCCTTTGCTAGGCTTTCGAGCAATTGCTCCTTGGCCTCATCCGGCCTCAGGCCGCTGAGCTGGTGGAGCGTCTGCCGCTCCAGATCCAGAAGCTTCGACAGCTCTTCGTTCCGCCGCGACGCATCGTCGATCTTTTCGGCCAGCTTCCGCTGGTTATTCTCGACCATTTTCTCTTGTTTGTGCAGTTGCTCACCGCGCTGCTCGAGCAGATCACTCTGTTTGTCGAGCGATCGGCCTCGTTCGTGTAACTCCTGCCGTTTGGTTTCCAATTCTCGTTCGCCCTCGGCCTGCTGCTCCATTGCGGTCTCTTTGATTTTCAGCTCGGCTTCCTTGCGATGGCTGGTCGCCTCAAGCTCGGCGAGATCGAGAATTCGCTTGGCTTCCATTTCGGCATCTTTTTTACGTAAATGGTCAAGCACCTTGACCACCACGCCGCCAAGCACGGCAGCCACGGCCGCGGCAATGACGACGGCAATTACCGTACTCTGGTCCACAGGATGGGTCCTCGCTTTTTATGGTCAGTGGGTTCGACAGGACCGCACCCGAAAAAAGCACGGGACAGCCACGCGAGCCACGGATCGCCCAGCAGCGGGCGGCGAGGATACGAGAAACCGAACAAGAACGGCTCAACCGGTCCACTTAGGACCATTGGCCCGAATCACAGCAGCAGAACATCAAACACCGCTCACCATGCTACGTTCGCGGCGGTCTCTCCGACCACGACCAACGGTTCGGTTGACAAACGAGTTGTCCAAGAGGCTCGAGCGGCGGCAACGTTGCCGCCGCCAATCCGCCCACGCTTTGCGGCGGATCCGAAACCTCATGCCTATGCGACCAGCAAATCTCCCGAGCAGCCCAATTTTCTCTAGCAGCAGTGGCGTTGAGTGAAAGCAACCATTGCACGACGCCGCTTGGCGACGCGCAGTGAACTCTCAACGCCCGCCCTCGGGTGCCGCTGCCGGCTTCCCAGCCGAGCAGAAATCGCATGATCAAAACCAAACAATACATTACGTGAAACCAGCACGTTCGAAATGGGTTCGTTCTAACTGCCGGATACGGTTCGAGTCGTACCACCTACTCTCTGTTTCGCAGTTCGATTCCTCGGATTCTCAGCCCGCCGTATCTCACTACTGTGGGCGGATGACTGAATTGTCTCTTATGGTTTACGATTCACTGCATGAAAAAGCCGGCCATCGAGGAACCCCGTTCAACGGGGGGTATCAACAGACAGCCCATCACTTTGCGAAACGACATCTTACCAAATATCCGGCCGTCTGCAACCACGATTGAACGCCATATATTTTAAACAACCCGTTAAGTCACCGTGGTTTAACACCTGCGGTGCTTGGCTGAGAGGAACCGAGCCGCGCTGTGTAAGGGAGTGGGGAGTGCGGACAAGCCCTTTTTAGCGTCGGCGGCTACGCCGAATCCCTGCCGATAGTACCATCGCCAAACCACTCAGCAGCCACGCACTCGGCTCGGGCACACTTGTAGGGTGGGCCGAGTTCCACGAGGCCCACGCGGCGTCTGAGGCAGGACCGCCGAGTAGCGCACTAAACGCTCCCGTGTCGCCCGTATCGGATGTGCCGTCCTGGTTCACGTCGCCCACTTCGTCTGCTGGGAAGGGAAAACCATGTGCGGCGTAGGCGGCTGAGTCCACGAGTGCTTCGATAAACAGGGCCGAGTCGTCTACGGTGAGGTTGCCGTCCTGGTTCATGTCACCCGGCTCGGGCACAACGGTCAGCACCGGACCGAGCCCGTAGAGGCGAGCGGGTTGGGCACAGACTTGTTGGCCGCCATTTAGCCAACCAGGTCCGATTAAGGACGTTACACCTAAGGACGCATTTCTGTTTGGGTCGTTCCAATCACCACAACTGTTTCCGCTCCAAATGCCCTGTTCGACCGACCCCGACCACACCCGCGTCCCCACAGGCACGGCGGTACAAAACTCGTCGTACCCGACCGGATTGGAAATGTTACCGTCCCACAGGTCCGCCTGGTCCGTGGCAATCAGGTCGCCATTCGTGTTGTAGATGGGCGCCTGAATGTCGAGCCGGTCAAAGGCGGTTTCCGCCTGCGTCGAGAGGACCGCTTTGTAGATGATGTTCCCGTCCCACGAGGTCCCAGGGAAGAACGGCTCGAATGGCTCTAATAGGCCGCTGATGGCGGCGGCGAGCGTTGTGACCCAATCCGCTGCGTCCAAGCCACCCCAGAACGGAACGGTGGGCGGTGAGCCCGTCTGGTTGCTAACGAACGTGTCGAAGCTGTTTACGAACATCAATTGGTACTCTGAACCTGGTGCGAGGCCCGCCGGATTCAAGCCGGGGGCCGGTGAGCCGGAGGTGACCTCGAACATCAGGCCGTTGTTGTTGGCCGGGTGACGTTCCATACCGATGGCTGCCGACACAAAAGCGCAGTAATTCTTCTTGGGCAGCGGACCCGCTCGATACCCGTTCGTGGTGAACAAGTAACGTAGGATGGGTGCTCGCACCCATCTTCTCGGTGTAGTAACGTAGTAGCACCCATCTTCTCGGTGTAGGCTATTGGCTATGACGAACTACCGGCGAGCGCTGATCCCTAGCGGGACTTTTTTCTTCACCGTGGTCACGCACCAACGTCGTGCAATTCTCACCAGCGAACTTGTCCGCCAGAGCTTGCGTGAATCGATACGCCAGGTCCGCAGGAGCAGGCCATTTGCGATCGATGCAATCGTCCTTCTGCCCGATCATCTGCACTGTGTCTGGACGTTGCTGACGGGTGACGCCGACTTCTCGACGCGGTGGCGGCAGATCAAGTCGCTATTCACCCGGAGTTATCTCGCGGCTGGCGGTCGAGAAACTGCCGCCTCGGTAAGTCGCGACCTCAAGGGGGAACGTGGCATCTGGCAGCGACGCTTTTACGAGCACACGGTTCGCGACGAGCGTGATTTGAAACGATGTATTGATTACCTGCACATCAATCCCGTCAAACATGGCGTGGTCGAAAGAACTTGCGATTGGTCGTGGTCGTCGTTTCACCGCTATGTTCAATTGGGTGAGTACGATGCCGACTGGGGTGGATCGGACGAATGGTACGGAGACGAGTGGAAGCGTTTTGAGTAACGGGGGAACGTTCGTTTATCGCAATCTGCAAAGATGGATGATACTGTCCTACTGTCCTGCAAAGATGGGTGCGAGCACCCATCCTACTGTCCTACTGTCCTCCACCCTCCCCCTTCGCTCAGGGTGGCCATTTCTGGCACTAGAAATCGAGCCAGCAGCTGTGGTAGGAAGAGGGTCGAGGGAACAGTGACATCACGTTAATTCCGCATTCTAACTTCCGCAATCCGCATTCAAAACGTTCGGCTATTCGAAAAGACACACCTTATCGAACGCTCCCGGCCCCCCTATAAGGCGCGCTCGAAAACGTCGCATTTGTCGAACACACAGCAGCCGTAGGAAATCCGAAATTCGAAGCACGAAATCCGAAATCCGCAACCGGCATAAGTATCCAATCTGAAATCTGAAATCCTAAATCTGAAATCCCCACCCCCAGTTCCCCTCATTGCCAACCCCGCGAAAACCGCCATAATACGTGGTCCTACCGACAACGGCGCCGAGCCAAGACAGTTTAAACCGGGTGCTCCGATGCAAGACAAAATCAAGACGATGGGACTCACGTTCGACGACGTGCTGATCGAGCCGCGCTACAGCGACGTCGTGCCGGCCGACGTCGATGTCAGCTCGCAACTCACCCGGCGAATCGGGCTTAATATCCCCGTCCTTAGCTCGCCGATGGACACCGTTACCGAAAACCGCATGGCCATCGCCTTGGCCCTACAGGGCGGCCTGGGTGTTATCCACAAGAACATGTCGCTCGAGCAGCAGACCGACGAGGTCGACAAGGTCAAGCGGAGCGCCAACGGCATCATCGTTGATCCGGTCACGCTGCCGCCCGATGCTAGCGTCGCCAAGGCTCGGCAGGTCATGCAGCAGCAGAACGTCTCGGGCGTACCGATCACCACCGCCGATGGCCACCTGGAGGGTATCCTCACCCGCCGCGATCTGCGGTTTCTCGAGACCAACGACCTGCCGATCTCCGAGGTGATGACCCGGGAACAACTTGTTACGGCTACAGGGACCGTAACGCTTGCGGAAGCTGAGAAAATTTTAATGGCAAAAAAGGTCGAGAAACTTTTGCTGGTTGACGAAAACTACACACTGACCGGCCTGATTACGATCAAAGACATCGACATGATGAACCGGTTCCCGAATGCCTGTAAAGATGGGCAAGGGAGGCTAAGGGTTGGAGCGGCTGTCGGCGTCTACGATTACGAGCGGGCCGAAAGCCTGATCGGCAAAGACGTCGATGTTTTGGTCGTTGACAGTGCTCACGGCCACTCGGCGAACGTGATCGAGACAGTCAAGGAAGTCAAGAAAAGATGGGATATTGACGTTGTCGCGGGCAACGTGGCAACACGAGAAGGATGCAAAGACCTGATCGCTGCGGGCGCCGATGCGGTGAAAGTCGGCATCGGGCCCGGCTCGATTTGCACGACACGGATTATCTCCGGAATTGGCGTACCGCAAATTTCGGCGATCTATGAGGTAGCACAGATAGCGAAAAAGTCCGACGTGCCGATCATCGCCGATGGCGGGATTCGCTACTCGGGCGACATTACCAAGGCGATTGCCGCCGGGGCTCATGCCATCATGGTCGGCGGACTGCTGGCCGGACTGGACGAAAGCCCGGGCGAACAAATTCTGTATCAGGGAAGAACATTTAAGGTATATCGCGGCATGGGCTCGCTCGGCGCGATGGTCAAGGGCTCAAGCGAACGATACCGACAAAAAGGAACCGAACAGACAACGGGCAAACTGGTGCCCGAGGGCGTCGAGGGACGTGTGCCGTACAAGGGCGAGCTGGGTCCGTTCATCTACCAATTGGTCGGTGGACTGCGGGCCGGCATGGGCTACTGCGGCACGTCGACGATCGATCGGTTACGAACGGAAACGCGATTCATTCAAGTCTCGCCGGCAAGTGTACGGGAGAGTCATCCTCATGACATCGCTATTACGCAGGAAGCACCCAATTACACCGCTGAATACTCCACCGGAGTCAGCGGATAAACCGGGCACACGACGCTCATGCAAGGCACGGGGCTCACGCAAGGCACGGGGCCCACTCAGGGCGCGAGCCGCGATCGGTTTATTGACCCGTTTGCTGGTGATTGGCATGTTGGCCACCGCCGCCCGCGCGGCCGAGCCGACCAGCGACCGTGGCGATTGGAACACCGAGTCGCCGATACTTGTGCCTCGAACCATTGGGCCCCGGATAATTGGGGCTCCAGCGGCGAATCCCATTCGGCTCGCGGCCGCCCACTCTCAGGCAGGCACTCATTCGCGGATGGTCCGGACTCCACGAACGACGTCAAAATCGGTTGGCCCATTGCTGCGTTCGGCCAACTCGTCACGTTCCATCCAGTGGCGGCCACACCGTTCAATACCAACGCGTTCGGCACGCGCGGCTTCGCGATCGGGAGTTCGGATCGCACAAGACACATCGAGCCAGAGTGACCCGTTTGAGGATCTTTTAGGCGGTGCAGCCCAAGGTTCAGAAAACGGAGACGCCGATGCACCGACTCCGCAGGCTGACGAGTCGGCGGATCGCTCACTCGAGGATATCGCTCCGAGCGTAACGGCCGATCCGCCCTCCAATTCGAGGCCTGCCAATTTGTTGCCCGATGCTGATCTTTCTGTACCGCCGGTTCGCCAGCCAGCGTACCTCGGAGACCAGCCCACCGACGAATTGATGCCAGAGCAAGAACAAGAACAAAAACAAGAACGAGAGCAAGAACGAGAACGAGAGGAAGAAGAAGAGGTAGCCGACCCGTTTGAAGAGGATGCCCCGTTCGAAGACGATTCGTACGACGACCAGATGTCCGATGAGCTGTTGCCACTTGGCCCGTCGCTCGAAGGAGGCCCATCGCTCGGTGGCCAATCAACCGGGGTAGCCAGCGCGGACTGTCTGAAAGAAATCAACAAACTACGGCAGGATACGATCGACAAGATCGTCCTCTCCATTGATGTCGAAGGCCAGCCGGGCCAGGATTTTCCCTACGAGTGTTCATTGAGCAGTGACAGCTTCGTTCCCCGGCAATGGGCGCAAACGGTTTACAGCTGGAAGGCCTCGGGGCTTTACCACAAGCCGCTCTATTTCGAAGATGGACGTCTCGAGCGATATGGCCACTCGTGGGGCCCCTATGTGCAGCCATTTGTTTCCGGAGCGCACTTTTTCACCACGCTTCCGATTCTGCCCTACAAGATGGGGCTCAAGACGCCGACCGAATGCGTCTACGCCCTCGGACACTATCGCCCGGGAAGCTGCGCGCCCTACACGATCGATCCGATTCCGTTTAACTGGCGAGCGGCTCTGTTTGAAACAGGCGCGGTCGTCGGCACGGTGCTTTTAGTACCGTAGCAGTGCCCGTCTGGCATCCGTTTAAGCGATGCACCCTACCCGCACTCGGGCAAGCCGCAACCGCCCATGCCGCAGGGGCCGCCGCGCGGAGGGCCATCACAGATGGGCAGGTCGCTGCTACCGCCGGTATGAGCCGCCGGTACGCTCAACAGCTTTTCAAGTTGAGCGGTGCCGCAATCGGGGCACGTGGCCGTCTCATCGCCACGGATGAGCAACTCGAATCTTCGTGAACAGCTTTCGCACGAATACTCGTAGATGGACATCGCTTCTCTCCTCGGAGCGTCGATGACTCGGTATAATTTCGGTAATGCACACAGCGTAAGCGTCACGAATGTTGCTGGTCAGGGTGCCGGGATTAGAGCCTACGCCACGTGGCCGTCGCTTAGGCTCCGACCCCGGCACCCATCGTTCAAGCCATTCTACTTATCCCAGAGCGCGAAGACCAGATGAAACCCCGTGTCCTCAACCGTCGCCAGGTCCGTGAGGTCGATCGCCGCGCGACTGAGCAGTACGGCATGTCGGGGCTGGTGCTCATGGAAAATGCCGGCCGGGGTGTGGTTGATGTGCTCTGCCGGCTCGGTGTGAACGGCCCGGTTATACTTGCCTGTGGCAAAGGGAACAATGCGGGCGACGGGTTCGTCATTGCCCGACATCTCGACATCCGAGGTCTTGTCGCACAAGTGCTGCTCTGGGCTGATCCAGAACAACTTACGAGCGATGCCCGAGCCAATTCCGAGATTCTAAAACGGACCGACGTGCCGATTCATCGCATGGATACTGCAGAGAATCGTGATCGTGTCGACGCCCTGCTTAGCGGCGCCGATTGGATCGTCGACGCGCTGCTCGGCACGGGTGCTCGCGGCGAGCCACGACCGCCGTTTGATGCGGCGATCGATCGCCTCAACTCGGCATCCGCCCGGCGGTTGGCCGTTGATGTGCCGAGCGGACTCGACTGCGACATCGGCAAAGCTGCCCAGCACACGTTCCGCGCCGATCACACATGCACGTTCGTTGCTTCGAAACCTGGCTTCGATCTGGCTGGAGCCGAACCATTTACGGGCCAAGTCCACGTACTCGATATCGGTGTGCCCGCCAAGCTGATCGAGCAGGTTGTTGCCGATGTGTCCTCGAAAGACCGTTAGTCCGATGTCGGCGGCTCGTACTCGAACTCTTTCCACTTCATGGCGCGGTGAAAAGGCTCGATCCGCAACATGACCTCACCGTTTTGGAACAGCCGCACCGTGCCGTTTGTTTCACTCACGGCCACCGCGATAGCCTTGGTGGCTTTGGTCACCGCGGCCGCCGCCCAATGCCGAGCTCCAAGGCCCTTGGAAAGTGTGACGCTGGCCGCCGGTGCCGAGATATACTGGGCCGCCGCTTCGATCGTCCCGTCGGCCGAGACGATGAACGCACCGTCCATCTGGGCGATCTCCTTGATTCCTTCGCGTACGCGGGGATCGTCTAGGCTGCGGTCCCGGCGATTGTAGCCGCGGACCGGATCGAAGCTGATCGGATGGCAGAGCTTCAGCGTCTTCCGGCTGTCGCCCACGACAAACAACGTACCGACTGGCTTGCCCTCGCGACCCTCGCGTCCGATTTCCACGGCAAGATCCACGACCGTCTTGAGCGTATCAAGCGGCACACTGGTCTCGAGCTGACGCAGATCGCGCACCGTCAGCCGGCCTAGGTGCTCGTCGAGGCGGATCACACTGATCGAATCGATGGCGCCCACTTCAAACCCGCTATAAAGCGCAATGACGCTGGCGCCCGGTTCGAGGATGTCGTCGGCAACACTTTCGAGCAGCGCCTGCGTCAGCCGTTCGTAGACGGCGCCGCCCGCCATATCGAGGACAACCGTGAATAATCCCGCTTCCTCCGCACCCTCGACTTGCGATTCTTCGTCTGCGGCGACCAGCACCTGCCGACTTCCGGCCAGTTTTTTCAGTCGTAGCCAGTCGGTCGGACCCTCAACGAGCACTAAAAGTGCGTCGATATCGGACGATTTGGCCATGCGCACCGCCAAATCCACCATTGCCTTAAACTGGTCGGTGAACTTCGTCGGAGGGATCACAGCGTATCCGTCACCGGGGTACAGTGTTTCAGCGGAATTGCAGAAACGGACGTTATCCCGTGGAATTTAGCGGTTTATGCGCCAAGATACAACCA
>CAUYYY010000033.1:0-10671 GCA_963577165.1 Planctomycetota bacterium
CGCATCGGCCCAGGGGCTGTCCGGCGCGTTGGCCAAAAACACCCGCCAGTGCAACACGGCTTCGTCCGTTCGGGACAGTTCATCGAGAGTGCGGGCCAAATGATAATGCACATCGGGATAATCGCCGTGATACGACAGGGCGCCTTCGAACGCGGCCACGGCCAATTCGTGCTCACCCGTTTCGGCCAGTACACAGCCCAGATTGGCCCGCGCCTCAACATAATCTTCATCCATTTCGATAGCAGAGAAATATCGCTCGCGGGCTGCCGTGAGATCGCCCGTTCGGTACAGCAACTCCGCGAGCCAGAAGTTGATTTCAGCGCTCGGTCCGCCCGCCCCTAGGGCGGCACGGTACATCTCCACCGCGACACTCAATTGGCCATCGTCGGCCAATTCGGCCGCCACGTTGACCATCTCGTCGGGTGTGCTGGGTAGCGCAGCCGCCGGGATCTCGCCTGGTTGCGTGAGGTCAACCGCCTCATAGGGCAACAAACCGGCAATCGATAGTGCGCTTGCTGAAAACTTTTCCGATCTGCTCTCCTGAGAGATTCGATCGTCGGTCGCATCGAAATCGAGACGCAACTGGCCGCTCGGTTCGGCCAAATCATCGCCCTGCCGCAGAAGCAACTGTCGGCCTTCGACAACGAACGGCAACTCAGCGAGCGGTCGTTCCACGTCAGGCAGCAGGCGGGCCAGTTCATCCAACTTGCGGTCGATAACGCGTAGCGAGCAACCGGCCGCAACCAGTTGGGCCAGCAACCGGGCGACAGCCATTTCTTGAAAATCGAAATAGGCCAGGCGACGCACTTCACGCTGGGCCACAATCAGCCCGCGACGATGCCAGCGACGGATGGCGGCCACGGGGACGCTAAGCAATTCGGCCAACATGGCGGGCGTGTAGAGCCGTTGAACCGCTTGCTCCTGTTCGACAAGGCCCAGTCGCTGCCATAGTTCTGTTTCGTGGATCACGCGCAGACGCCCGCTGGCGACCGCCTCTCGGAGTGGCTCATCGAGCTGTGCCCGAATCGCCGCCGGATCACTGGCCGCCAAATCCTTTTCGCCCACGATCAATAAAGTCATCGACACATCGAGCGGATCGGCCAGGGCACCACCATGCTGGCGTATAAATTTACTGGCTTCGCGTCGCGACATGTCGGCCAGCGACCCAAGAAATCCAATTCGCTCGCCTTGCAGCAGGTCGCTCGTTGCTTCGCGCACAGCAGGCATCACACGTCCGTTTGATCGATGGTGGAAAACCGCAATAAGCACATTACGCCCTGAGCAACGGGCCCACGGCCCATCAGTATCCCGCGCAGTAAGGGCAATGTCAACGCAGGCGCGAACCATCTGTCGCAAAGAAAAGGGGCCGGCGTAAAAAAACTAGGCCGATGCAAAGAAACAGGGCATGCACTGCCGGTCGTGGCAAGGCGTGCCCTGAAAGTTTGCATTTTACTGGGACGAAGTTTATGACAGCCGGCGGCTCTCAGGCTGCATTATCATTATTAAACAGGTTATCCACATCGTCTTCCGGCTTCGATGCGTCTTCTTCTGACGGCATGTCCTGCAGGTTATCCGCTGGGCCTGCTTCAGTCGGCTCTTTGAGCGTTGATTGTTCTTTACCGGTCATCTCATCGGCACCCAACTCTGGCCGCTGGTTGGCGCCGGTGGCGGCTGGCGCCGCTCCACCGTAGGTCGCCGGAGCAGATTCATAACGAACGGCTGGAGCGCAGCTCGAACAACTCGGCTGGCCGCACGGATCGATCGGAACCCGCATCACCACGGTGCGCGGTCGACAGACCGTGTAGGTAACCGGAATGCGGTGGGTCACGACGCGTGGAACGCCGATGGTTTTCTTGCAAGTCACCATTTTGCAAACCCGCACGTGTACCTTTTCCACACGCTCTTCGCAGACCATGCGACTGGTGCGGACCGGCACCTTGCGAACCATCTCTTCCCGGACCATCCGGCAAACTTTTACCGGGATCTTCCGCTCGACGCGCTCGCAGACCTGACGGCAGACTTGATATGGTATTTTGCGGACGTGCTCCTCGGTAACCATCCGACAGACTTGCACGGATACCTTCTGCACGACTTCTCGGTCAACGAAAGTCTGAATCTGCACTGGCACTTTGGTGACTACTTGCTGCGGTACGTATTGGGTGACCGGCACTTGGCGAGCGACCAGATTGGGCTGCCACGCCCGGCTGACGATCACCTGCGGTGGATCTTGACGCGGCGCCCAGACCAATCCTCCGCGTTGGCGATAGGCCAGTCCCGTTGTCGGATCGTTATAGGTTGAATGAAGCGGCATCCATCGCAAGCTTGGATGACGCACCTTGCCTGGTACCACCGTTTGTTGATTGACCCATTGTCCTTGATCGACATATTCGGTGTGCGTCGTCGTGACCGGCTGCATCACGGTTCGGCAGACTTGCTGCTCGATGGTCTGTATGACCGGTTGACGGACCGTGTAACGATGTTCGCGTACTTCGGTATGCCACTGCGGCCGCTGCAACGTATAACGCTCTTCCCGATCGCACGTCTCGACGATATTGCGGATCCGATTGTAGCTTGCATCTCGATAGACGGTTTCCCACACCGGACGAAGCACCGTATAACGCTCTTCTCGCTGAGCGGTTTCCCAGACGGGTCGCTGGACTTGATACCGCCGCTCGCGAACCTGCGTTTCCCAGACAGGACGTTGTACGGTAATCTCGCGCTGGTTATAGACCGTCTCGCATTGAAGGCGATATGCAGTTACCTGCTGCTGGTCGTAGACCGTCTTACACACCAGACAATAGGCGGTTGTACAACATTGCGATTGGGCGATCTGTGGCGCCAAGGTGGCCGCCACCACGGTCGAAAATGACATAAAATTGCGGACGTTCACGGTCTTTCGATCTCCATCATCGAGTTGAGTAAAAAGGGGCCGAGTAAAAAAATCGGCGCACAGCGAGCGCACCCAATACATGAATGTTGCGGATGATTCGCCATGTCGCAAATGAAAAATGGCGAACGAGAACCCCGATAATTCGTGAAGTCAAGGCGGCACAACAGGTTACCGCGTTTCAAAAACTTTGAAGTTGCGTTACAAAGCAACCGAGGCATTGCAGTCGGCAAAAAACGCAACTCATTGTGAATACCGAACTTATCATAGCGCGATTACCCAACCGTCAAGGCTTTACATCCGTGCTGATTGATACATCCGGCACGAGGCTTGTTACTCACTTCTGGCCCTGTCTTTGAGCCGGCTCAGCACATTGGCTGCGTCCATGCGTAACTGCCGATCCAGGTCGCCCTCGGCGAGTGCGGCAATGGCTTTCTCCAACTCTCTCAGATCCGCATCGGCATTGGCATCGGCCAGTATCAGCGTCGCCCGGAGAGCGTTGATCAGAATGTTCGCCCGTTTGCCCGGCCGGAGCCGCTCGTCCGGTTCGCTTTTTACACCGGCGCTGTCCGGGTCGAGCATTTCTTCCAACACGTCGACAGATGCCGCATTGCCCAACCGCGAGCAGGATGTTGCTGCATTGTAGCGAACATTGGGGTGCGGATCTTCGAGCATTTCTTCGAGCTTGGCCAGCAGCAGATCGCCGCCTAACCAGCTTAAAGCAATGACCGTCCGTTCGCGAACTTGATACTCCTGGTCATCCGCCAGCGCGAGCATGGTGCTGGTCAGCTGCTCGTCACCAATCTGCCGCGGCAAATCGAGTTGCGAGGCGTACTCGGCTCGGATCGCAATGGCTTCGAGAGCCGCTTTACGCACGTCGATGTGGCGCCGAGAATCAGTGGCCTGCAGAAGATCGAGGAGTCCCTCGTCGACTTGAAACTCTCCCAACGCTCGACAAATGAATATCCGCAGATTCACCTCGCGATCACCGTCACCGCCATCCTTCAATTGCACGGCCAAAGTGCGCGCCAGATCGGCGGCAGCCTCTCTGTCTTGCTTAAACGCCGCAAAACGCTTGCTGCTCAACACGCTGGCCAACTCGTGAGCCGCCTGATACCGGGCCTCGCTCGATACGCTCAGTTTCTTGATGAGCAACCTCGGATCGTCAGTGCCCCGGGCAAGCCAACTGAACATGAACCACACCATGACGATGACAAACACAATGATGGCCGGCACGATGAACAACTGCAAAATAAAGCCGGCGCCGGGCGCCTCGATCGGAGGCAACACGTCGTCGGGAGATACCGCCGGGCGGAGCTCCGATTCCGCAGTGGGCAAATGGTTAGGCGAAGGATCGTCGGTCATCCAAGGTGCTTGGTGGTTAAAGAAACGGCTCGGCAGTTGCACTAAGCGTCACGACTCAAGTGTAGATAGCGCCTGGCGCGCGTCAAGGCGGCAGATCGTGACATGCGCGCTGGCCTTGCCCAGTGGGCCACAACTGTGCGAAAACAACACACTATGCAACACCTGGACCTGACACTGCCCACGGCCGAAGAGAACCTGGCGCTCGACGAAGGGCTGTTGGACGCCGCCGAAGCGGGCGACGGGCCCGGGGAAATTGTGCGGTTGTGGGAATCGCCCGAGCCGATGGTGATCGCCGGCCGATCGTCACGGCTCTCGCAGGAAGTACGGCTCGACGCGTGTCGGCAGCAAGGCCTGGGCGTCTGGCGCCGCTCAAGCGGTGGGGCAACGATCCTGGCCGGACCAGGCTGCTTAATGTACGCCGTCGTACTTAGCTACGAAAAGCGACCTGAGCTCCGCTCACTCGATCAGGCACACGGTTTCGTCCTCGGGCGGTTGGCCAGTGCAATTGCCGCGCAGCTTCCGAATGTTGCCCGCGCCGGCACCAGCGATCTGGTACTCGCTCAGCGTGGCAACCCCGTCGCGGGCAATTGTACCGATGACACAACGGCGCTGAAGTTCTCGGGCAACAGTCTCCGTTGCAAACGGACGCACATGCTCTACCACGGCACACTGCTGTACGATTTTCAGATCGCAATGGTCGCCGAGTATCTGCGATCGCCGCCACGGCAGCCCGACTATCGTGCCGCGCGAGAGCACAGCCAGTTCGTCACCAATCTTCCGCTCGATCGGGATGTGTTATGTCGCGCAGTACTCGACGCCTTCGACGCCCATCAGCCTACCGACGACTGGCCACAAAAACAGGTTGCTGAGCTGGTCACCAGCCGCTACATACGGCGAGAGTGGACGGAGCAATTTGCGTAGCGCGCCGCGCTTCTGGTAACGTGCGTCGCAAGCGACACCCCTAAACTCTTACACCAGCCCCCAACGTTTACGCAAGAACCATTCGGTGCTGATGATCACCACGAACAGCAGGAAAAGCTCCCACCGGTCGTAATACGTGTGCCGCACCTCGTGCTCAACTTCCAAATCGGGCGGATGTTGGCGAATTTTTTCAAGCAGATCGGGAAGCTCCTCGGGCACCAGCGCCCGGCCGCCTATGTCCTCGGTGATCTGTGCCAGGTCGGTGAGCAACGCCGGATCGGCAGCCGGGTTGTCTAATTCTAAATCGTGCTCGAAGACCAGGAACCGCGCCTTGACTTCGCCCAAGGAGGCGCCGGCGGCCGTGGCGGAAACCGTGACCGTGTAGTCACCTGCCTGGGTCGTTTCGGCAAACGTGCCGGTCAGCTGGCTGCCGCGTCGCGCGAGCGAAACCTCGTGCCGCTCACCATCGGGCATCTCGACACTCGCCTTGAACTGTACGCCCTCGACCGGCTGACCGTCTTCGCCGCGGGCACCGACCGTAAACGGCACACGCTGTCGTGGCCCAAACCGCCGTCGGTCCAGCTTTACCCATACCGCGCCGCCTGCCTCTTCCTTGTGGGCTAGCCACAGAACAACCTGTCGCCAGAAGCGGCGGTGCAGAGCACCAAAGCCTTTCATCTGCCAATGCCAGGTCGAATCGCCGGCAAACGCCAGCACCCGAACACCGGCGCCCGGCTGGCCCGCCACCAACAGTGGACGCCGCCGATTGTCATCCGACTCGGCCAGCACGATCGCCGTCGGCGTCAATTTGCGAAACCGGTTCGCACCGTCGAGCGGCGGAAGCTTGGCCCAGGCTGCCAGGTTCTTTTCGCTCGCGGCGATTTGCATGATCGGATGGGCGATGCCCAGCGGCGCGGCCGGCCGCATACGAATCGGACCAGGCCAGTGCAGGTCCTCGCGCACCGGCTCGCCCCGTGGCTGCCGTTCGAATCGGTTCATTTGAACGGGCAACAACGCGGAGAGCGGAGTATCCGAGTAGCCGCCCGAGCCAAAGCTGTGATAGCCACCTATCATCATCAATCCCGTGCCTGCCTGCACCATGTCGGCCAACGCCGTAAGGTCTTCCGGCTCGAAGGCCGCCACGTCCACGTTGCCCAGGATCACCGCGTCGTACTTGCCCGGTGCAAACCGGTCGCCCTTCTGAAACTTGCCGGTTCGCCGTTGCAAGACTTCGTAATCAACCTGTACGTCCTCCGAGGCGTCGATCGCCCGGCGGACAAAACGGGGTTCAACCCGCACGGCTCCCTCCAGATAGAGTACATTCACGCCACCGGCCAACACGGTGACGAACGTGCTTACCTCGTTGTTGGTCGTTAGTAGTTCGCCGTCCTGTGCCTCGACACGAAGCGTGACTTTATGCTCGCCGGCCACTTGTGGAATGTGGCTCATGCGGATCGGCAGCGTTTGGCCGTCGGCCGTGGCGCTCAATTGGCTGGTCGCTACGACCGGCATGTTGCCGGCACCGTCCTCGAACGACAGTTGTACCGACAGTGTCTTGCGGGCGTAGCCACGGACCGTAAGGGACGCCGACACGTCGAGCCTGTTCCTGGCAAACACCGTGGGGTTCACCAGCAGATCGTCGATCCGCAGATCGCGCGCCGCTTCCGGTGAACGGGCTTCACCGAAAGTAAACGTGTAGAGCGGCACACCTAGATCGGCCAATCGCCGGGCCGCGGTCTGCGGAGGCACATCGTGCGGTGCGTATGCCCGCCAAGCCCCGTCGGAGAACAGCAGTACGCCCGCGATCCGTTTGCCCGCTTCGCGTTGCAACACGTCTTCTAACACGGCCCCGATCGCCGACTGCCGGCCGTCCGGTGCGGTGGCCAGGTCGATCGCGTTGGTCGTCAGCCAATCGAACTCGATCGGTGCGGCGTCTTCGGCGAATGCGTACAGCTTGATCTCAAAATCGTCGTCCAATTGGCGAAGCGTTGGCTCCGAATCGGCGAGTACGGTCCGCATCGTGTCAAATCGTGATTTGCCGGCCAGGGCGTCTGCGACGCTCATACTCCGCGAGCGGTCGGCCAGCACGATCAAAGTAGCCGACTGTTTTTTCATTTCGGTCACGATCCACGTTGGACGGAGCATGGCCAACAGCAACAACAACACAACCGCTGCGCGCAGGCCGAGCAGCGCTATCCGCCTGGGCCGACTGGTCCGTTGTGGCGAAGGTCGGAGCGCCAGCAGCGCCAACAGCACCGCCGCCACGACGGCAACCGTCGTGAAGCCAAAGATCGGGTTAATGTAAAAATGGGACACGGTTGTTGGCTGCTGGCTATTGGCTCTGAGTACCCCGGCTGCTGGAGAAGACCTTCGGATTTCTTCGTGATACAGCAGCCGGGGTGCTGATAATCCTACATAACTATTCGCTCTTGTAAAAACGGTTCGACAGCACATGCTCGAGACCCAGGGCCAGCGCCACGAACAGCATGATGTACGGAAACAGCTTCAGACCAACGCGGCCAGTGCTGACGCGGTCTTCCAACTGCCGTCGACTGCTGGCCACACGATATCGATCCTTCCCGAGCCGTCGGTCGAGGTCCTCGACGCTGATCCGTTTGATCCGGCTCATGGCGGCCGGCACGTTCACACTAAACCCGCGCCGCAGTCCGCCCTCGGCGCCACCGGAGCGTACCTGATAGTTGCCCAATTCGTCGGTGGTGGTGACCACAACTGACTGCCGACGAGGGTCGATCGATTGGCGCAGCGCATCCCCTTGCGGCGTACTGAGCAAAAACATCGAGCCCTCGGCGGTCGACGGCACACGAAGCACGGCCGTCTCACCTAGCCGATAGTTGAGCCGGTCGGCGTCGGCCTCCGTCAGGTAGGTCATCATCTCAACGGCCAAAAGCATAAAAGGCCACGGTTCGAATCCGGTCGGCAACACGTTCCACGGTTGGCGATCGCGGCGATTGGCAGGATCGGACACAGGCGTGGTCATCGTCAGCACACGGCCGCTGCCCACCGCATGTTCCAACAGAGCCGGTCCGCCGCCGGCAAATGGCAGCACGACCTGAACGTCGTCGGCCAGCGATTCAAACTGCCAATAGGTCAGCACGGGGAAATCGCTCCAGGGAATCTCGCCGGCAAAATGGCGAAAGGGGGCTAGCAAGCGATGTTGCAACGTGGTCGGCGAGAGATGGCCCGCATCGTGTGCATGTCGCTTCAACCGGCCGGGCAGCAACCGCTCGGCCGCGGCTCTGTTCATGGCGTCGCGCTGCGCATTGCGGCCGAGAAAGACCGCCAGTCCCCCGCCTTGCTCGGCATAATCGACGAGCGCGCGGATCGTCGCGTCGTCGAGTGCCGACGGATCGAGCAGGCAGATGGCCGAAAAATCGGCGAGCGTCTGTCGCGACAGTACGTCGAGCGGCACGACTTGGCAATCGAAGCCGCCAGCGCCGAGCGCCGACCGCAAATAAATCGGCTCGGCATCGGCTCCGGTCGCGATCAGCACCGGCAACGGGTCGTTCACTTCGACCGTAAAGAACCGGCTATCATCGAACGCCAAGCCGTCTTCGCCCACGATCCGCAAGGTACCTTGGTGCATGCCCGGTGTGAGCGAGCCGACTTCGAACGTAAATTTCTGCCGGCTGCTCTCTTGCCAGGTGACCGTTTGTTGCCCGCGCTTTTCCGACGGCGTATTGACACCGTCAAGCCACAACTCCACCTCGCAGCTGTTCTTGTTGGTCATGGCCTCGTTAGTTGTTGCCACCAGACTCGTTTCGATCCGTAACGGGCGGGCGGCCGTGAGCGACTCGTGCGAGATCCGCAAGTCGGCAAGGTACAGGTTCCGCGGTCTGTCGACTCCCACGTCCACAAGATAGATGGCCACGCTGGGCTCTTCGGCGAGTCGCTGTGCCAGAGAGCTTACTTCTCGTTCGCCCCAGGCCGACTGAGTCATGTCGGTCAACACATAGACTTCTTTGCACTCCGGCTGGCTCTCGGCAACCAGTTGCACCGCCTCTTCGAGCCGTCGGTCGAGCGACTGCGTGACCGGGCTGGTGCGCAGCCGTTCGATTCGTTGCTTGGCGGCGCTACGATTGACCGCAAACGTGTCGGCGCCGCTGCGCAAAGTAAGCACCGCCACCTCGCTATCGACCGGTAATTGGTTGAGTAGCCAGTCGCCCAGTTGGCGAGCCACGTCGAGCCGCGTTTCATTCTCTTGCAAATAGTCCATGCTTGGCGACGTATCGAAAAGCAGCGCCGCCGCAACCGGTGCTTCCTGTCCACCTAGCACACCGCTGCCCCGTAAGCTGGGCCGGGCCAGCGCGAACGCCAGCAGACTGATCACCGCGCAGCGGAGCAATAGCAGCAGCAGATGCCTCAATCGGAGCTGCCGCCGATTTGTCTCCGCGCGAGCTTGCAAAAAACGCAACGCCGGAAACTCAAGGTGCCGCGGCCGGCGTCGCATCACCAGATGTAGCGCGATCGGCACGGCGATCAGCCCGATTCCGGCAAGCAGCGCTGGAGTAAGGAAGGACATGGGCGACTCATCCCCGTGCTCGGCGGCTGACCAGATATTCGGTCAGAGCCTTGTCGAACTGCATACTAGTGTCGAGCGGAACGTAGTCGATGCCCATCTGAAAACACTCACGGCGGTAGAGTTCGCGGAACACCTCGATCTGGCTCCGGTAGTCGGCACGAAAGTTATTGGTGTCGACTTGCAGTCGCTCGTCCGATTCCACTTCGTGAAACTCAACCAGTCCGTCGAACGGGAAGTAGACTTCCGCTTCGTCCAGAATGTGAAACAGAATAACATCATGGCCCCGGTGACGCAGACGACGCAGCGCCGTAATCACCGGCTCGGTCTCCGCTAACAAATCGGTGAACAACATCACCAGGCTGCGATGCTTGAGCATAGCGGCGATCTGCGTGACACTCCGTGCGATGTCTGTTCGGCCCGTCGGCTTCAGGTTGGCGAGCACCGAGAGCACGTTGCCGATTTGACGTCGCTGCGATTTAGGCGGCAAACTGTCTCGTACTTTTTCGTCAAAGGTCACCAGCCCGACCGGGTCGTTCTGGTGAATCATCAGATAGCAGAGCGCCGCGGCCAGACAGATACCATAGTCAAATTTGTTGAGCACTTGCCGGTACGTGTAGCCCATCGAAGCACTCAAATCCATGACCAAGTAGCCCGTGATGTTGGTCTCCGCCTCGAACTTTTTGACGTAGTACTTGTCCGTTTTGGCGTAGACCAACCAATCAATGTCCTGTGGATCGTCGCCGACCGTGTATTTGCGATGCTCGCTGAACTCGACCGAGAATCCCTGAAACGGGCTAGCGTGCATGCCCTGCATGAAGCCCTTCACAATGAACTGGGCGCGCAGATCGAGCCGCGAAACTTGGCGAATGACTTCGGGCTTGAGGTATTGTTCGGCTACTCGCATTTTGCCTTTCACTGCAATGATTCGGCGTGAACAGTCGGGAGCTCACAGGCCGTC
>CAUYYY010000034.1:0-10629 GCA_963577165.1 Planctomycetota bacterium
TGGTCGCTCTGCAACGGGGTAAGGTCAGGTCACAGGAAACAAATTACCAGCACCCCGGCTGCTTCAAACAGTAAAGGTGCTGGAAAGTCGCTCCGAAAAGCAGCCGAGGTGCTAAGTGTCGCACAGCCGGAAAGACTAATGCGGTCGGCCCAGTTTACTGAATCGGAAAACTCTACCGGTCGGGTTCAGTTTAATTGACCTGACGCGGAAAGATCTTCAAATACCAGTGATAATGGTCGCACTCGCTGATGTCAAACGGAGTGGTATGCCGTTGATCGTCGGGCGACGGAAGGGTGGCGGGGAAGGAGCCTAAGCGACGGCCCCGAGATCCAGCCATTGGGGCCGTCGCCTTAGGCTCCGACCCCGCCACCCACCGGCTATGAAAACAGGGCCCTAGTTGCAAACGGTCGCTTTGTGACGCTCTAGGATCTGCTCGTAGAGTTGGCCGTACTCGGCGGCGCTCTTTGCCCACGACCAGTCCTGACGCATGCCGATGTCCATGATTTGTTGCCACACCGGTCGATTGTGGTACGTCTCGCAGGCACGCGACAACGTCTCCGAGAGGGCTCGATCGCTGTGGTCGGTGAAACTGAATCCGTTGGCCGTACCGTCGGCCAGGGTCGTTTCGTCGGTGTCGGTAACGGTATCGGCCAATCCGCCGGTGGCACGGACGACAGGAACCGTCCCGTATTTGAGGCTGTAGAGCTGGCTGAGCCCGCACGGCTCGTAGCGGCTCGGCATCAGAAACATGTCGGCACCCGCCCCGATTCGGTGGGCCAACGGATCGGAAAACTCAAGCCGAACGGCTACCCGGTCCGGGTGACTTTGGGCCAGCGCGGCGAACTGCTCGTGATAAGCCGGTTCGCCCGTGCCGAGGATCACCCATTGGACCGGGGAAGTCTGCAACCATTGTTGCATCACCTCGGCGATCAGGTCGCAGCCCTTTTGGTCGGCCAGCCGGCCCACGGTTGCCAGGAGCGGAACATCGGGCAGGACGGGCAAGCCGAGTTCTTCCTGCAGCGCTTGCTTGCAACGAGGTTTGCCTTGGCCGACCGAGTTGGCGTCGTAGTTGGCGACCAAGTGCTCGTCGGTGGCCGGATTCCAGAGGTTCTCGTCGACACCGTTGATGATGCCCGACAGATCTTCCTGGCGATGTTGCAGGATGCCATCGAGCCCACATCCGAGCGGTGCGGACTGAATCTCTTGGGCATAGCGTGGGCTAACCGTGTTGAGCGCGTCGGCAAACGCCAGCCCGGTCTTTAGCAAGTTCAAACGACCGTAGAACTCCATTTGTCGCCAATTGAAATATTTCCAGTCGAGGCCGGTAAGCAACATATCCCAATGCCAGAAGTCGCCCTGGAAGGCCAGATTGTGAATCGTCAGGAGCGATGCGATCTCATCGAAAGGGGGTATCGAGGCGTATTCGGTTTTCAAGTAGGCAGGGAGGAGCGCCGTTTGCCAATCGTTGGCATGGATCAGGTCGACTTCCAGATCGAACAGCCGGATGCCTTCGAGAATGGCTCGACAAAAGAAAACGAACCGCTCGCAGTTGTCTTTGTAGTCATGGCCGTCGAGACGATACAGCTCGTCGCGACCGTAGTAATGCTTTTGCTCCACGAAGTAAACCGGCACATTGCTGCCCGGAAGCTGGCTACGAAGAAAGGTGCCCTCGGTGATCTTGGAGCCGAGTGGCACATCAAAATCGACTCCGGTGGGCTCGATCTTCAGGCCCGACTTAAAAATTTGGCGGAAGGCGGGCAGGAAAAGCACGGGCCGATGTCCCAGCTTCACCAGTTCGCCGGGCAGGCTGCCGCAGACATCGGCCAATCCGCCCGTCTTGCAGAAGGGAACGGCTTCAGTCGTGGCGACGAGAATGTTCACGGTCACTGCTCCGCGAGCTGTCAACGAGGATCGCTAGGCTGCCGGCGGCCATACCCACCTGCCGGCTGCTTGAAACGTAGCAGATATTACCGAAAAATCAAACACGACATCCGCTGAATTTGATGCTGCGGAGCCCAAGGCCGGAACAGGCTCTGCGTAGTTCCGGCTGGCCCTGGCGCGCGATGCGTAGCGAGTTATAATCGCAACACTGCGAGTTCGGATCGATTTCTGGCTCAATCCAAATGGGAATATCGGATAACCTTTCTCAGAAAGGATTCGTTGCAACTCAAGCGTATGCTCCAACAATAGACAATGCTGAAAAAATCTTTCAATCGCCTTCCTTGGCAATTTGGAATGTTCGCCTCCCAGGAAGAGTCAGAATGTTTTTTAATACCTGGGCGTTTGTCTCTTTCTACGTGGCCGTAAGGTCGCTGCATGTCGTACTCACGCCCCGACGGCAAAACCGATGGCTGTTGGCGGCATCGTACCTATTCTACGGCCTGTGGGACTGGCGGTTCTGTGGTTTGCTGCTAATTTCAACCTTGGTTGATTATCAGGTTGGATTACGGCTGCATGCGACCCACCAAAAGCCTCAGCAGCGACGTTTGCTGTATGTGAGCCTGGCAACCAATCTCGGCATTTTGGGTTCCTTCAAGTATTTCAACTTCTTTGCCGATTCGGCCACTGAACTTTTGTCTCGCTTCGGTTTCGCCGCCGATGTTCCGACGCTCAATATCATTCTGCCGATTGGGATTAGCTTTTACACTTTCCAATCACTCTCTTACACAATTGACATCTATCGTCGTCAGATCGAGCCAATTCAGGACAAGTTTGCATTTGGCCTTTATGTAGCCTATTTTTCCGCAGTTGGTTGCCGGGCCCATTGAGCGGGCTACCCATTTGCTGCCGCAAATCACCAGGCCACGGAGGATCACGGGCGAACGCCTCGCTAGCGGAGGCTTGCTCATATTACTTGGCCTGATCCGAAAAGTAGCCATTGCGGACAATATGGCTCCCTATGTCGACAAGGTTTTCTCCTCGCCTGGTGAGCATAGCGGTGCCGGCCTGACGTTAGGGCTGGCAATGTTTGCTCTTCAGATTTACGGTGATTTTGCTGGCTACTCTGATATCGCTCGTGGTGTGAGCCGTACCTTCGGCATCGAGTTGATGGAGAATTTTCGACAGCCCTATTTTGCAACAGATATCTCCAGCTTCTGGCGGCGGTGGCACATTTCACTTTCAACTTGGCTTCGTGATTACCTCTACATCCCTCTCGGTGGGAATCGAGGCTCAACTTGGTTTGTCTACCGCAACTTGATACTTGCCATGGTGCTGGGAGGACTATGGCATGGAGCGGCTTGGACTTTTGTCGCTTGGGGCGGGCTGCACGGCCTCACACTGGCATTGCATAAAGCTTGGGCCACCTACTGGAGTAAATCCGATGACGCACCTTGGCGAAAAACTTTCCTATGTCCAGTAAACTGGGCACTTACGATGACCACAGTGATGCTGGCCTGGGTATTCTTCCGAGCCCCCGATTTTGAAACGGCCTATCAGTTCTTGTCGGGACTTGCGTCTTGGCAAACTAGGCAAACTAGTAGAGCAGCCATTGGCGCGCCCCTGCTTGCCTTTGCGGGTGGATTGTTGCTGATGCTTGGGATCGACATTCCCCAGGCGGTAACGAACAATCAGACCATCATGCTCCGCTGGCCAGTGTTGCTGCGTGGCTTAGCCTACGCGGCATTGATCCTAATCCTTATTGTTTTCCGATCCGAAGCCGATGTCCCGTTCATCTATTTTCAGTTCTGAAACGCTGCAGCTTAGCGGATTCCGTCCCTACGGCACAATCGTAGCGTTTGAGCTATTGCTCGTAGTGGACATTTTTTTGGCCAGAAGGGAGATGATTTGGGTCTTTGCTCAAAATAGTCCGATAGGAATTGTCCATGCCATGGAGGGTTTGGTGATCAAACCGACTGAGCAAGTTTCGGTACTCGTGCTTGGTAATAGTCGTGTTCGAGACGCGATCATTCCTGCGGTATTGGCAGAGGAATTAGGCATATCACGCACCAATGTGCTGAATATCAGCATGACACGTGGCACGCCCTATGATTCGTTGACTATTTACCGCCGCAACCGAGAGAAATTGGCGAAGACGAGCCTGTTGATAATCGGAGTAGAAGACTTCTCCCAGCTGCGCACGAACATTCCCTCGGAGCGATTCCGCTATTTTAGCAGCCTTGCAGAGCGATGCGAGCATTTTTATGGTGAAGCACGCGCCTCATTGATAGCAAGTTATTGCTGGCGAACACTAGATGCTTATCGATCGATCAGGCGACTGGGCAAACAGATTCTATTCCGACCCAACCAGCGAGTTTCGATTGGCTCGGACGGCCGCGTAATTTGGCGGGATAATGAAAACGCTCAATATATTGACAATTCACAAGAGATTGCCGAGCGAATCTACGGGGATCGCGTTTTAAAGTACGATTCGTGGGCACTCAGAGAATTACTCGATCGTTGCGCGGAAGACGGGATACCCGTGTTGTTGTATCGGCCACCGCTTTCAACAGCATCGGGAACAGCATCGGGAGCGGCTCGCTCCCGACACCACTAAACATTTTCAAAATCACATGAATAAGTACTACCAGCATCCTGTCGTCATAGAGACCTTGATTGACGACTCACCCGGACGGCTCGGTTTGGATTCCGATAACTTTTTCGACTACGGACACTTACGTCGGAGTGGAGCTGAGATCGTAACGCGCGATCTGGCGGCAAGAATTAGCTCTTTAGCTCTCCCCTTGAAAAAACAGGATGAGAAAAAAGAGGTCCGGATAGAGTGGCATTAACAGTCTGTTGTCAAAGCACGTCAGCGATGGCCGTGCAGAGCGTGTCCATATTGTCTCTCGTCATGCCGGCCACGTTGATGCGGCCGCTCCGGACCGCGTAAACTGAGCGCTTTTCACGCAAGGCGTCGACCTGCTCCGCCGTGAGTCCGGAAAACGAGAACATTCCACGCTGGGCCGTGATGAACGAAAAGTCGCGTGACACGCCCTTGGCGGCCAGGGTCTCGACGAACAGCTGCCGCATCTGGTTGATGCGATTTCGCATCTGATCGACTTCTTCGCGCCACAATTTACTGAGCGGGTCGCTGCCCAAGATCGTTGTGACGATATTCGAACCGTGGGCCGGCGGATTCGAGTAGTTCGATCGGATGCAGCGTTTCATCTGGCTGGCGACCCGTGCCGCCGCATCAGAGTCGGCCGTAACGAAGGTCAACGCGCCCACCCGATCGCGATAGAGACCGAAGTTCTTGGAAAACGAGCTACAGACGATCAACTCAGCGCCAGGCCGGGCGAGCGCCCGCAGACCGACCGCGTCTTCCGCGATGCCGTCGGAGAATCCCTGATAGGCAAAATCGAGCAGCGGCAGCAGACCGCGCTGATCGAGGACATCGGCGATCTGCGTCCATTCGTCCTGCGTGGGATCAATGCCGGTCGGATTGTGGCAGCAGCCATGCAGCAGCACCACGTCGCCCGGGGGAATCTGACGCAGGGCGCCGAGCATTTCGTCGAGTGCTAGGCGATTGTTTTCGCGATCGAAGTAGGGGTAGGTTTTCGTTTCGATGCCGGCGGCGGCGAAGATGGCCGGATGATTGGGCCAGGTCGGATCGCTGAGCCAGAGGCGCCGATCAGGCAAATTGTTTTTCAGAAAATCGCCGGCCACGCGTAATGCGCCGGTGCCGCCCGGCGTGTTGGCGGTCACCGCGCGTGCCGAAGCAACCACCTCGTGGTCAGCGCCGAGCATCAACTGCTGCACGGCTCGGGCATAGTCTGGCGAACCGGGAATGCCCAGATAGCCCTTGGTGGTTTGCTCGGCGACGACCTGCGACTCGGCTTGCCGCACCGATTCCAGGACTGGGGTCTGAGAGTGCTCGTCCTTATAGACGCCGACGCTAAGGTTAATCTTCTGAGGGTTGGGATCTTTCTTGAACGCCTCGGTGATGCCCAAGATGGCGTCAGGCGGTGCCATTTCGATTTGATTGAACATAGAGCAGAACTCGTTGTTGGAGGAAGTGGGTAACCGGTGCCCGCGATTCCACGTGGAGAGTTTGACACCGGCTCGATGGTTGACGGTGCAGCGCAGGACGTGTGATAATCATAAATCCCTCAGGGTTAGATTCCAAGTAGGGGAAATTCGCGGGCCCTCTTTTTGTGCCATTTGGTGTTTTTCGTGGCTATCTTCCTTCCTTTGGTTGCGGCGAGCGGCTGCACTGAGTCCATCCGCTGTTCTTTTTCCTGTTTTTGCTAGGATGACTTATCGAGATGGCGCGTAGGCGGATCGGGCTTTGGCTCATCGGAGCAAAGGGAGGCGTGGCGGTCAATGCGATCACCGGGCTGATTGCGCTCAAGAAAGGATTGACCGGCCCGCGTGGGTTGGTCAGCGAGCTTCCTCTCTTCTCAGAGCTTGATCTGGCCACGTGGAAGGACTTTGTCGTCGGTGGTCATGAGATTCGTGATATTTCGTTGGTCGACGCAGCCGAGAAGTTGCAGGCTTCGAGCGGTGTGCCGAGTCCGCGGATTCTCTCACGTTGCCGGACCGAATTCGATCGGATCGAGCAAAACATTCGGCCGGGCACGGTGTTGAACGCCGGACCGACGATCGAGCAGTTGGCCAGTGCCGCGGTGCGGCGAAAGCGAGAAAATCTGCGTAGCGTGATTCGGCGTCTTCAGACCGATTTGCAATCATTTCGCGATGAGCACCGACTCAGCGAGGTAATCGTCGTGAACGTGGCGTCGACCGAACCGCCCACGGCCACGGATCGGCTTCCCGATCGCTGGGGTGCCTTGAATCGGTTGCTCGACAAGCCGCGCGGCCCTCACATGCCGGCCAGCAGCTTGTATGCGATTGCGGCTCTCGATCTCGGCCTGCCTTACATTAACTTCACGCCTTCGCTCGGTTCTTCTTTGGCGGCCATCGACGAGCTGGCCCGACTGCGCGAAACGGTGCATATGGGACGCGACGGAAAGACCGGAGAAACCTTGCTGAAAAGCGTTCTGGCGCCGATGTTTGCCCAGCGTAACCTGGAAATCATGAGCTGGGTGGGCCACAATATTTTCGGCAACATGGATAGCCAGGTGTTGGACAGCCCGAGTAATAAACGGTCGAAGGTGATGAGCAAAGATCAGCTTTTGGGGCAGATATTGGGCTATCAGCCGGAGACGCTGGTTTCGATTGAATATATAAAAAGTTTGGGCGACTGGAAAACGGCTTGGGATCATATTCATTTTCGAGGTTTTTTGGACACGCCGATGACCATGCAATTTACATGGCAGGGGTGCGATTCGCTGTTGGCGGCGCCGTTGGTGTTGGACTTGGTTCGGTTTGCCCACCATGCACGACGAGCCGGCGCCGTCGGTTCGCTGGATTTCTTGGCCAGCTTTTTCAAAAGCCCATACGGTGTCGAAGAGAACGACTTTTTCGCCCAGTTCTCGCGGCTGAGCAACTGGGCGTGTGAAGTCGTAAAGCGTTGATATGTTTATGGTTGCGTCGAACATAGGTTGGCCGTTTTCGATCGAACTCGGGGCGATAACGTCCAGCAGCGCCGTGGCGCCAACGTACCTCCGATGGCCAGTTGTTGAGTTACTGATCTGATGTTGGCGCGCCGTCTGCGGCGACAAGATGGCCAATGTGAGTTCTCGAACTATCGTGACTTGTTCGAAGTTGCGAGGGCAGGTTGAGACCGAACGCAAAGGTTGACTGCGAAGGTTTCGCCTGCCGAATTTACTCAAGTCATGCTGCGAGAACACCGACAAATGTTTTCGAAGTAGTGCGGAATTGTAACAATTCGTCTTGACGAAAGACGGGTAATCTTGTTTCAATGCGCGAAGTTGCGGAAGTCACCAAGGTGGCCGATAGTGGTTTTGAGCGTCGAGGGGTGTGGATTCGACGTCGGACCGTTAGCCTTTGGTTTCCGCAAATGAAACCGAAGGTGACGGAGTGCCTCGCGAGTCGTGCTTAGTAACAAGACGGCACGGCGAGTGGTTATCGTCGCTTCAGTCCATCTTCAAAAAACTGGATATAAGCCTGCCGGCGTGTTTTCAAAATCGAAATACGCGACTCACGATTGAGGACAGGTTTTTTTCGAGTCCTAGCGGCTTTTCCTTCCTGGATGCCCGAGGAAAAGTACGCACCAGAAACATCGGGTATCTGTTGTACAGGAGTCACATCGATGGCAGCGAAGAAAAAGGCCGCAAAGAAGGCCAAGGCAAAGCGCTCGACTAAGAAGCGGACCACGAAGAAAAAGGCCGCGAAGAAGGCGAAGCGCTCGACGAAGAAAAAGGCCGCGAAGAAGGCAAAACGCTCGACCAAGAAGCGAGCTACTGCCAAGAAGAAAACTAGCAAGAAGGCCGCTAAGAAGTCGACCAAGAAGCGGGCGACCAAAAAGCGGACCGCCAAACGGAAGAAGAAGTAGCGTCGCGGCTTGGCAGGTTTTCACTGCCTGGCCAGTATGTTCAGGTAACAAAAAGAAAAACCGACTCGCTGCCGTTGTGGTCTTGCGGCGAGCCGGTTTCTTTTTGCGCCGATTGCGAATTAAGTGCTTTGATAATAACAGCTTACAGCATCTGCTGGCGGTTCGTGTGGGTTCGATTCGCACACTGGACCACGACCCCCGACATGCGAGCCCGCGTTGACCAAAAGTCTTTAGACTGCTAGGGTTATGGCCACTGCTGCTTGGTTGCGCAGGAAAATGCCATTTGGGCTCTGTTGGATGAGCCGCGTTTCGATCCTGCCCCGGGGCTGTTTACAGGAATACAGATCCGTTTTGGAAACCACTCCCCCAGCGGACCTTCAGGACTCCGCCAACCTTCAGGACTCCACGGGCGGAGCCCAGGCCAGCTTTCACGATCTCGGTCTGTCGGAGGTAATGCTGTCGGCCGTCGCTGCGGCCGGTTATATCGAGCCAACCCCGGTCCAAGCCGGTTTTATCCCCCGGGCGCTTTCCGGCGTGGATGTGATGGGACAGGCTCGCACGGGGACTGGCAAGACGGCCGCGTTTTCGATACCGGTGATCGACCGTCTCAAGCCACGGGAAAAAGGTGGTGGGCCGCAGGCGCTGGTCTTGGTGCCTACCCGCGAGTTGGCCGTCCAGGTTCACGGCGAAGTCCACAAGTTGTCGCTGGGAAGCAAAACGCGTTGTGTCGCACTTTACGGTGGCAAACCGATCCGTGGACAGATCGACAAGCTCAATCGTGGTGTCGATATTGTGGTGGGGACTCCTGGCCGGGTGATCGACCACATTGGCCGTGGCACACTGGTACTGAAAAACGTGGCGTACGTCATCTTGGACGAAGCCGATCGGATGCTGGACATCGGGTTCCGTCCCGACATCGAAAAGATTCTGCGACGTTGTCCGCAAGATCGGCAAACGATGCTGCTCTCGGCGACGGTGCCTCCGCCCGTCGAGCGGTTGGCCAAGCGTTATATGCGGGACCCGGAGATCCTGAATTTTTCGTCCAAAGACGTCTCAGTCGACACGATCGAACAGTTCTATTTCACGGTTGAGCCGACGAAAAAATTTGATCTGCTAGATCGGTTGATCGAGCGTGAAAAACCGCGGCGAGCGATCGTTTTCTGCCGTACCAAGCGCGGCACAGAAAAAGTGCGACAACGGCTCTCGAAGCGGCACAGCTCGGTCAATTGCATCCACGGTGACATGATGCAGTCGGCCCGTGACCGCGTAATGCAACAATTTCGTGCCGGATCGCTGCAGATTCTCGTGGCGACCGATGTGGTTGGCCGGGGGATCGACGTGAGCGGTATCTCGCACATTATCAACTACGATATGCCCCAGTTTTGTGATGATTATATTCACCGCGTGGGCCGGACGGGCCGAATGGGCCGCGAAGGTGTGGCTTACTCGTTTGTGTTGCCCGAGGAGGGTAACGAGCTGACGCGAATCGAAATGCGAATCAATCGGCTGCTCCACCGGGAAGAAATCGAGGGGATCACGACAGTTGCCAAGCGGCCACCGACGCAAGAGGAAAGAGAAGCCGAGGTAGCGACCAAACGGGCTCAGCCGGCCCCGCCGACTCCGCCCGGCAAGCGACCGCGTCGACGTCACCGTCGGGCCCTGTGAATGCACCCTGCTTGAAAACACCTTCACCCACGGGCTTACGCCCGCGGCTCGCCCTCAGGAGCAGTCGTGAAATGCTCTAAAGAATTCTTCTTGTGGCTTTCGGTGTTTTTCGTAGCCACCCTTCTCGGTCTCATCTGTTGCACGTCGATCGCACTGGCCGACGCTCCGACAGGCGACGTACTGGATCCCGTCATCGAGCAGGCCGTCGCGGCGGCTGGCATCCGCAAACTCGAAGGGCGGCATCTGACGCTCTATACCGATTTGCCGGCCGACAAAGAGGTGGATGATCTGCCTCGGGTTTTTGATCTCGCGGTGCCGGCCTGGTGTGAGTACTTCGGCGTACAGCCGACCGAGGTGGCCGACTGGCGGATGCGTGGCCATTTGATGGGCGACCGAGCAGCCTTTCGCACAGCGGGTCTGTTGAGCGACGATCTGCCGAATTTTCGTAACGGATATTCTCGCGGCAGCCAACTGTGGTGGGACGACCAGCAGTGGAGTGGGCAGCAGTGGGACTCTCAGCCGGCAATCTACTATCGTCGGCACCTCATGTTGCACGAAGGCACTCACGGGTTTATGAACCGGACGTACGGCGGGTGCGGGCCGGGTTG
>CAUYYY010000035.1:0-10614 GCA_963577165.1 Planctomycetota bacterium
CACGGCTGAGTGGGACGCAACCGCTTACGCTGCGGCCAGACAGCAACTTTCTAATGATCGGCGAGCGGACCAACGTGACCGGTTCGCGGAAGTTTGCCCGGCTGATCCGCGAGGAGAATTACGAAGAAGCGATCGAGGTCGCACGGCAGCAGATCGTGGGTGGCGCCAACATCATTGACGTCAACATGGACGAAGGGCTGCTCGATAGCGAAGCGGCGATGACCAAGTTTCTGTATCTGATCGCCGGCGAAAACGATATCGCGGCCGTGCCCGTGATGATCGACAGCTCGAAGTGGTCGGTGATCGAGGCTGGTTTGAAGGCCGTGCAAGGCAAGGCGATCGTCAACTCGATCAGTCTCAAGGCGGGCGAAGCGGAGTTTCTGGCCCAGGCGACGTTGTGCCGCCGTTATGGCGCGGCCGTGGTGGTAATGGCTTTCGACGAACAGGGGCAAGCAACCGAAATCGAGGACAAAGTGCGGATCTGCCAGCGGGCATTCCGGCTGTTGACAGAGCAGGTTGGAATGCCGGCCGAGGACATTATCTTCGACCCGAACATCCTCACGGTGGCGACGGGAATCGAGGAACACGACGATTACGCGATCAATTTCATCGAAGCGACGCGCCAGATCAAAAAGAACTGTCCCGGGGCCAAGGTCTCGGGCGGGGTGAGCAACGTGTCATTCTCGTTTCGTGGAAATGACGTGGTCCGCGAGGCGATGAACTCGGCGTTTCTCTACCATGCGGTGCAGGCCGGCATGGACATGGGAATCGTCAATGCGGGTCAGCTCGCTGCTTACGAGGACATTGAGCCTGAGCTGCGGGAACGGGTCGAGGATGTTCTTCTCAATCGGCGCGCGGACGCAACCGAGCGGCTGGTCGAGCTGGCCGAGTCGGTGAAAGGGCAGGGGGGCAAGACGGCCGAAGTGGAAGACGCCTGGCGGAGCGGTACGGTCGAGGAGCGGCTCAGCCATGCGCTGGTCAAGGGCGTCGTAAAATATATCGAAGAGGACGTGGAAGAATCGCGGCAGAAGTTTGATACGTGTCTAAAAATCATCGAAGGCCCGATGATGGACGGCATGAACGTAGTCGGCGACTTGTTCGGCGCCGGCAAGATGTTTCTGCCGCAAGTGGTCAAGTCGGCCCGCGTGATGAAAAAAGCAGTGGCCTATCTGCTGCCGCACATGGACGCGGAAAAAGCGGCCGGCGGCGCTGCGCAGGAGTCGCGCGGCCGAATTTTGCTAGCCACGGTCAAGGGTGACGTTCATGATATCGGCAAAAAAATTGTCGGTGTTGTGCTCGGTTGCAACGGATACGACATGATCGACCTGGGCGTGATGGTGTCGGCCGAGACCATCCTGGAGACGGCGATCGAAAAGGATTGCGCCATGATCGGCCTGAGCGGGCTGATTACGCCCAGTCTGGACGAGATGGTTCACGTGGCGCGAGAAATGGAGCGGCGAGGACTCGACATTCCGCTCTTGATTGGCGGGGCGACGACCAGCGCCAAGCACACTGCGGTGAAGATCGCGCCGGCTTACAGCCAGACAATCATTCACGTGCTCGACGCGTCGCGGAGCGTGGGCGTGGTCGATCGGCTGCGGAATCCTAAGTTGCGTCCGGACCTGGATGCCGAGAACCGCAAACTGCAACGGCAGCTCGTCGCCTCTTTCGAAAAACGGCAAGCGGTCAAGTTGGTGCCCTATCGAGACGCCTTGGCCAAACGGTTTGCGATCGACTGGGAAAAGTCGCCGATCGAGCGACCGTCGTTCACCGGCACTCGCGTTTTGGACGATTTCCCGCTGAGCGAGATACGCGAGTATATCGACTGGTCACCGTTTTTCCTCACGTGGGAACTGAAAGGAAAGTATCCGAAGATTCTCAGCGATGCGAAACTTGGCGAGCAGGCTCGCGAGCTACTGGCGGATGCCGAGCGACTGCTCGACGAGATTATCGAGAACAAGTTGCTAACGGCCCGCGGTGTGTACGGCTTTTGGCCGGCGGCGTCCGAAGGGGATGACATTATCGTTTATACTGGCGAGTCGCGCTCGCACGAGCTGGCCCGTTTCCATGCGCTCCGCCAGCAGTGGGAGCGAAAGGGCCAGAAAACGTTTTACTCGCTGGCCGATTTCATTGCGCTGGCCAGCTCGGGCCGCGAGGATTATCTGGGCGGGTTCGCCGTGACGACCGGCTTGGGCTGCGACGAATTGGCCGCACGGTTCGATGCGGACCACGATGACTACCAATCGATCATGACCAAGGCGTTGGCCGACCGGCTGGCCGAGGCGTTCGCCGAATTGTTGCACAAGCGGGCCCGGCGTGAATGGGGCTATGGCGCTGCGGAGAAACTTAGCCAAGAGGAACTGATTGCCGAGCAATATCGTGGCATTCGGCCCGCGCCGGGCTATCCGTCTCAGCCGGACCACACCGAGAAGCGAACGTTGTTCGACCTGCTTGATGCCACGCATCACACCGGCATGACGCTGACCGAGCACTGTGCGATGCACCCGGCCGCCTCGGTGAGCGGACTCTACTTTGCACACAGCGAGGCACGATATTTTGCCGTGGACCGGATCGCCCGGGACCAAGTGGAAGATTACGCCACGCGCAAGCAGATGACGATCGAGGAAGTGGAGCGCTGGCTATCGGCGAATCTGGGCTACGAGCCGCAAGCGTGACGGTTGGCACGATTGACAACCGCTGGTCCGGCGATAGGATGACCAGGGAGGGCGGCCTCGTGTGTCGTCTCAACAGCCGAACTTACCGATGGGGTGGGAAAATCTGGGGCGGCGCTTAGGCTCTGCCCCAGCCACACGACGCCACCCGCGGTTTCTTTTGCACACGGATTTCCTTTGCACACACGGAGGACTTGTCACGATGTCGGAGCCGATTACCCAGTTGGAACATGCCCGAGCGGGCAACACGACGCCCGAGATGGAGTATGTGGCGAAGCGTGAGGAATTGAGCCCGAAAAAGGTTCGCGAGGAAGTTGCGGCCGGGCGAATGGTCATTCCGGCCAATACGGTCCATCTGAAGAAGCAGCTCGAGCCGATGGCCATTGGCATTGCGGCTCGCTGCAAGGTGAACGCCAACATTGGCAATTCGGCCGTCACCAGCAGCCAGGAAGGCGAACTGGAAAAATTGCACGCGGCCGTTCATTTTGGCGCGGACACGGTGATGGACCTGTCGACGGGCCATAACATCGATGAGATTCGCAAGTCGATCATCGACGCTTCGCCGGTGCCGATCGGTACGGTGCCGATCTATCAGATGCTCGATGAATTGGGCGGCGAGATTGAAGAGATGCGGCCGCAGCACTTCTTGGATATGGTCGAGCATCAGGCCAAGCAAGGCGTCGACTACATGACGGTCCATTGCGGTATAAAGATCGAAGACCTCCCGCTCACGATGAACCGAGTGACAGGAATCGTCAGTCGAGGCGGTTCGCTGATCGCCAAGTGGATGATGGTGCATCGCCAGCAGAATCCGCTTTACACACACTTTGACGATTTGTGCGATGTCATGCGGCAGTACGACGTGACTTGGAGCCTGGGCGACGGATTGCGACCTGGTTCGATTGCCGACGCGAGTGACAAGGCACAGTTCGCCGAGCTGGAAGTGCTGGGTGAACTGACTCGACGTGGCCAGGAGCGTGGCACGCAGGTAATGGTCGAAGGGCCAGGCCATATCCCGATGCACGAAGTCGAAATGAATGTGAAGCGGCAAATCGACATCTGTGACGGAGCGCCGTTTTATGTGCTCGGTCCGCTGGTGACCGATATCGCGCCCGGTTATGACCACATCACTAGCTGCATCGGCGCGGCGCTGGCCGGTTGGGCAGGCGCTGCGATGCTCTGCTATGTAACGCCCAAGGAGCATCTGGGACTGCCCGACAAGGAAGATGTGAAGCAGGGCATGATCGCGTACAAGATCGCCGCCCATGCCGCCGATGTCGCCCGTGGTCGGGCCGGTGCACAGGATCGCGATAACGCGCTGAGCAAAGCCCGATTCGAGTTCGATTGGAACGAGCAGTTTCGGCTGGCGATCGATCCGGAGACGGCCCGGGCATACCACGACGAAACGCTGCCACAAGATACGTTCAAAAGCGCTCACTTTTGCAGCATGTGCGGGCCGAAGTATTGCTCGATGAAAATCACCGAAGAGATTCGCGTGATGGCCGTCGAGAATCCGCTGACCGAAGAGGAACTCGCGGCGGTCAAGTCGTAGGGAAGCACCCCGGCTGCTGTGAGCCAAAGTATGCGATTCAAGCCGTGCTCCAAGCAGCCGGGGTGCTGATCACGACGTCAGTTGCTCGTCGCCATTTGGCACCAACCAGAGGGCAGACAACAGAGCAGCCGCGACGACAAGAAACGTGATACTCGGAGCCAGGCGAAAATGCTCCGCCGCCAGCGTACATAGTTGATAGACGCCGGCTGAGAGAAAAATTCCGATCCAGTTCAGCAGGTTCATGGCGCCGATCATGCGGCCCTTCTGGCCTTTCGGCGGACGGGCTTGCAAGAAGACTTGCAGCGGCACAGCGAACAGACCGGCCATCGCCCCCATCACGATGAGCATCAGTAGTGACCCACGGTATCCCAGCATCTGGCTCCCAGTGACATTCGACGCCCAGACGACAAGCGCACAAACGACGACACCCCAACAACCAAAACGCGAAAGATAAAAGGCGACACGGCTGCCCGATAACTTTCCCGCCGCCAAACAACCGAACGCAATGCCGACGCCCAGGCCGGCGGCCAAGAAGCTGGTTTGATCGTCCCGAAGCCCCAATTCGTGTTTGCCCAAGGCGTTGACCGCTGGAAGGATCAATCCGCCTACAAACCAGAACAGACTACTGGCGCCCAGCACGCGAAGCAGTGGACGATCGCCGACGAGCGTCTGCCAGGTGTCGCGGCGAATCATCAGCGCCGATACGGAAAACGACAATTCGGGTTGGGCCGCTTTCTGAGAGCGAATGATGAGCGACGTGGCGGTCCCAATCAGTGCGATCGCGATGCACGCACAGCCGACCATCCAAACAGCGCCGGCGACATGTGTTTTCAACACACCGGCAGCCGCCGTGCCGAAGATGATCGCCAGGAACGTCGTGAGTTGAATCCAGCCGTTGGCTCGCGGCAGATCGCGGCCGGCGAACATCTCGGGCAAAACCCCGTACTTGGCCGGGCCGAAAAACGCGCTCTGAGCGCCCATGAAAAACACCACCACCACCAAGGGCATCAACGCAGCACCGAAATAAAAGACCACGGTGGCCGCGACCATAACGGCGATCTCGGCGACCTTGCATAACACAATGATCGTCCGTTTGCTGTAACGGTCGGAGAGAAAACCACCGAATCCTGAGAAGAGAATAAATGGCAATGCGAAGGCGGCCATCGCCAACGACTGTCGGTCCTCGGTCGACGCATCGGCGACGCTCACCACGGCGACGAGCAACACGAATTGTTTGAATAAATTATCGTTAAATGCGCCGAGAAGCTGCGTGGCCGTCAAACCCCAGAACGAAGGATCCTCATAGAGCGAGGGCGATGCGTCGCGCTGCGTGGCGGCAGATTTCATGCGGCACATTATGGACCGGCCCACCGGCACACCACAAGAGCAACGCTTTAGGCGAGTGGCGGATGAGAATCACCGTAGCATGGGCCCCTGGCCCGTGAATCTACACGGGCCAGGGGCCCATGCTACGGTAAAACCATATCAGACCGGAACAAGCTCTGCGCAGCTCCGGATAGGAGATAGGTATGAAGACTCGTTGCCTCAGTTTTTATCGGGGCCTACTCGGTTACTATGATGCCGAAACGGGCCAGAAGACGACGTCGGTCGTTGTTCGCAGCGAGTTCAGATCGACCGGTATGTCGATGTTCGTAACCGACCGGGCGGTGTAGCCATAGCCTCGCATCACGTCATCCAGTTCGGTGAGCGACGTGTTCAACAGCGGATACGCGCTGGGTGCGATTTCGCAAATGATCGGACAACGGCGGTCGGCCGATTCGAACCAACGGCTGAGCCCACGTAAGGCGGGGAACTCGTATCCTTCAACGTCGATTTTTACCATCGCGATGTTGCGGACGTCGTTCTGCTCAATGTAATCGTCGAGGCGGCCGACTGGCACTTCGATCCTTTCACTCACCGTGTCGGGCGACATGAAATCGGGTACCAGCGTATTCCAGCCCATGTTACCGAGGTTGGTCACGTCGATCGTGGCCGTGCCCGGCTCCTCGCCCAGCGCCATTTGGTTGACGTGGATGGCATAGTCGGGATTCAGTTGCGGCAAACGTTCGAGTGCTGCAAAGTGTTTGGGCACCGGCTCGAAACTATGCACCTGGCCGGTCGGTCCGACTAGGCTTGCGGCAACAGCCGACAGGTAGCCAACGTTGGCGCCGACATCGAACATCGTGCCACCGGGCTGAAGTAGCCGGCCGAGGAGCGCCACGACATCCGGTTCGTACACGCCGAAGACCATGCGGCGGTAATTTCGATCTCTTTCCGGATAGCACTCGAATCGCACACCGTCGATGTTGCGCACGGCGGGCGACTTGGGCGTTAAGAAATGGGGCGTCGCCTTATAACGCAGGTAGCTGAGCAGACGACGCGAAGTACGAGTTGGCGAGGGCGTGGTCCCGAGCATGTTGGTTTAATTCTTCAACGGTTGAGTTTACCTCGAAGCACCCCGACTGCTGTGTCGCGATCGATTCTATGATCGATAATTAGCAGCCGGAGCACTGTAACCTGGCCACGATCCGCTCCTCATTATTAAGGCAATCCCCTGTAGGTAGCCAGAATCACTCACCCGACAACGGCTAGTATCCCTTGTTCGGGTTGCCGTAATAGATGTGGGCAATCGTGTGTCGGGGCTGGGAAGTCAGTGGCGCCATTTCTCGCCCGTGCCAGCTTTTTCTGCCCACGGCGAACGCCCCAGCAGTATTGGGCAGGAATGGAAAACGCTTGAATGCCTCAAACAGACCGCTGCGACAGAGTACCTTATCTCGGCCAGGAATCCACTTGCGACGATAGAGCGATGTTCCCAGCTCGCTTTGGGAACAGTCGCTCGGAAGGTAGATCAACATCGTGACGATCTTGGATCGCGTGTCTGGATGCGGCTTAATCTCGTAGCCCCCGAGATCAAGAATGAGTGCCGGCTTTGCATACGCGGTCAAGTTATCAAGTTCCTTGCTACTGCACTGGAACCGATGTCTGAGATCGGTACCCAATTTTTGAAACACAGCCCGCTTTAGTTCGTCTGATCGGAGGGCAGCGGTTACGTTCTCCCAGAAATCGCGTTGCGAAGCGGGTAATTTCGGAAGATACCGATCGTCTAACGCAAACGTGTCTCGGGTGCTCGTCCCATCTTCGAGCGAATGCTTTTTGAGCGATAGTGGACTGTAAAGTGATGGGTCGGGTATCTGCTCAAGCAGTTCCGTATAGATGTCGTCCGGAAACACCTTGGAAAGGACGAAGTGGGAAAATGGCTCGTCTTCGACCGACATCTTCTCCAACTCCACCACCAGATGCTCAACGATCGCGTCGCGGACTCGCGTATTGGACGCGAGAGTTGTTACTGTCATTGCGATTAAGTCCTGAAGGGTGATCTAACAACCTATTCTTCCGACCAGGGGTAATAGAAAAAAACTGCTCTTCCACGTCAAGTTCAGATCAGTTCAATCGGTTTCCGCGTTTCTGCCGGAACGCTGTTACGGAAATATCTTGGCTTGTGGAAAATTGCCAGCGGAATTGGGGTATCTGCTCGCTTTGGCCGGGCTGCTGAGCAGTTTCGGAGAGGCAGCCGAAAGATAGCCAACATTGGCGTCAACATTAGGCAGCGTGTCGTATTGCCGAAGTAGCTGGCCGAGGAGCCTGTAATCCTTTGCAGCGGATCGGGCTCCTTATGCGTAAAACCGAACGACCACTTCGTCGCCAGGTTGATCTTCTAGTCGCTTGGCGAATTGGGTGAAGTCGAGATGTTGTCGGTAATATTCGAGAACTCCGTTTCGAAGACGGCCAATGTGTTCTTGATCCATGGCCAGAGCTTTTTCGACGGTCTCGATCAGGCCGCTTGCTCCGGTAAAAAGCAATGCATGGACTCCGTCGCCAAGCGGAGGATTGAAGTAATGTCCGTATTCAATAATCGGAATGGTGCCACACATCATGGCTTCGATAACGCTGTGGGTAAAAGGCATTTGTGTGCCTGGTGGGCAGATAAAGAAATCCGCCGAACCTAACAGCGGCAACCATTCGTGTGCCGGAATATGAACCGTTGTCCGATACCCGCCACGATCGAAACGGGGAACATAGATGCACCGATCCGTGCTCGACTGAGCAACCGTTTTGTAGTCGGAATACTCGCGAACCATTAGCCCGGAATCAAGGAGACAGGTAATCATTTTCAGACGCGAAAGAATGTTGTGTTCCTGGATGTCCCGCGTGTGATACGCAGAGCATGTCACGCCCGCGAACAGCGCGCTAACGTAGCGTTCTTTTGCAGGCCGAGGTCCGATGCACGCAGGCCTTTGAAACGGCGGGAAGGGCCACCAGAGTTCATTCGCGCGCAAACTCGCGGGTTGGTTTCCATGAATTCGACAGAGGCGGATGTTTTTTCCGGACGACCGGCGGCTTGAGCTTCGTCGTCCGCCCGAATCGGTAAAACGTAAGGCGACCTGCTGCTCCGATGTGCCGTTTGCAAGTTCATAAGGGTAATCCGCAAATAGTTGTTTCTTTAAGTGTTTGCGTTTGGATCCGGCGAGAAAGCGGTAGTTATCCTGGATGACGACACGATAACCGGCTTCGCGCAATGACAAAAACAGCAAGCTAAAATAACGGCCAAAGTCGACGTCCATCAGCGGTGTCTTGAAATCAAGCAAGGCAATCTTTTCACCCTCCGTTTCGACGCGCGAACTTCCACGGACAAGACGGCGATAATAGCGAAAGTGCGAAGGAAGAAAAAAAGATCGGTACTTTCGAGCAACCCGCGAAAGCGGTTCCGTAAGGAACTTCAGCCGAAAAAACGACTTCAGCCGATAAAACGCAAGTCGTCGATTCTGATTGCGGTCGCCGGGCATGCGCATCATGGGCGTTGTCCTAGAGTAACTTTTATATTACCGCGCCGGTCAAACTACGAAAAAACTGCTGAAATACCAGGTCGGCATGACAAGCATGTCCGTGCGACTCGCACTAGAGCGGCACCTGGTAGAGGCCGACCCAAGAATCTTGCAGATGGAGGATACGGCCACGGACGAGCTTATCGGCGATCAGCCGCCCGACGCCAAGGCAGACCTCGCGAATCCAGGAAAACTTGTGCGACACTTCCGGGTTGAAATCGTGCCACAGGATCAGGCTGCCCGGGCGAGAGCGCTCCAGCACTTTGTGGGTGTCGTGATAGACAAACTCGGCGTCGTGGATGCGTCGTTCGTTAAGGTCTTCCAAAAAAACGAACTGGTGCAAATGCTCGAAGCCGAGATCGGGATCGGTCGTCCAACCCATCGCTGTTTTCAGATAGTCGAGACAGCGGACTTCGAGCGTGTTGTTACGTACTTGGTTGAGCGATCTGCCCATGCCGAGCGGAAGCAGGGCACGTCGGATTCGATTTCGGGTGAGGAGAATCGCCATTTTTTTGTAACAGTTTACCGGAAGGAAATGAGAAACTTAAAGCGAGTCGATTTTCACCACGGATTGAAGGATTGGAACCGCAGATGGACGCAGATGAACGCAGATAAAGTTGGAGCCCGCTGAAGATCATATTACTACGCTTGATGTCAATTCTTCTTCACGCCAAAACCCTGCTTGGAAGCCAGAAAATCTGCGTTTATCCGCGTTCATCTGCGGTTCTCTGCGGTTCTCTTTTTTCTTTTTCAATCCGTGGCTCTTCTTCCTGTTTTTTGTGTCTTTCTCCCGGCTCGGGCTAAAAGGCGAGTTAGGTGATCGATTCGAGCGCCGCATCGAACTGGTCGAGCGGAAACTGCGGCCGCGATGGGATACTGTGGATCGCTTCATCGGAAACAACAATATCGGCCTGGCGAGCAAGTCTCCCGACGTTGGGTGTTAGGCGGGTGACGACCAATATACGGCATTCGGCCCGTTGCGAACGGGTCAGCCGCGATCGGCCGCCGCGTGAATAGCGACCGTCTCCCGGCGTAAAAACGATTTCGACTTCCGGCCGCGGTTGGCGGGCCGCGAAACGGCCGGACAGCAGCCGGTCGGCGACTGCCTGATCGGCAGCCCGGCCCACGACGCCGATGCGGAGTTCGCTCAGCACACGGCGACGCAGTCCGTGACGACAAACGCTGAGGCGTCCCGGTCTTCGTAAATAGGCTTCGTTGTCCGTGCCGCGGGCCTTGTGTACGAAAGTCGAACTGGGCGGATGCCACAGGTGGCACGTGCAGGTCCAGCCCATGCTGGAACGAAATCGGATGCCGTGTCGGGCCAGCCGCCACTGGAGATCGGTATCTTCGAGACCCCAGCCGACAAAGTGCTCGTCGAAGCCGTTGATCCGCTCGTAGTCGGATCGCCAGATTCCGATGTTTCCGCCCTTGAGGTGCGGTTTGGTCGGATGTCGTATCAGGTTGTACAGCTTGCTGCGGAGGGCTTTTTTTATCAACCGCGCCTCTT
>CAUYYY010000036.1:0-10604 GCA_963577165.1 Planctomycetota bacterium
CTTAAGCGACCGCTCGGCAATGGTCTTGCCCACAGCGCTGGCGGCCGCCACGTTACCGCCGTACGACGAGCCGCTTTCGCACGTGCTGGCGGACACCAATGTCTTGTGGATTTGATCGTCGATCACCTGGGCGTATATATGTTTGTGACTGCGAAACACGCTCAGGCGAGGCCGCTCGGCGTTGCCACGAAATCGCTTGCGAACGCGGAACTTTCGCCGTTCTCGCAGTCGGTGGATAGCTCGCTCGTGATTCATTTATCTGCTATTTGTCTTTCAAATTCTAACCGTGGCCGGAGATACCCGGAGGCTCACGCCCCCAGCTCACCATAGTAAGCGCCGCTCGCCATAGTAAAAGCATCTTTCCTACGTGGCCGTCTTTCCGGCCTTCCGCCGTACCTGCTCGCCTTCGTACCGAATTCCCTTGCCTTTATAAGGTTCCGGCTTTCTGACGGCGCGAACTTCGGCGGCAAATTGCCCCACCATTTGTTTATCAACGCCCTTGATCACGACATGACTTTGATCCGGACAGGTCACACCCAAACCAGCCGGGATTTTCTTGTGAATTTCGTTCGCAAAGCCGACGCGTAGCTGGAGCGTGTCGCCGTCGATCGCACCCAAGTAGCCGACCCCGACGATTTCGAGTCGCTTTTCGTAACCCTCCGATACGCCGGTCACCATGTTCTGAATCAGCGATCGCGTCAGGCCGTGCAGCGCCCGCACTTCACGCTCTTCGCTGTCACGGGAACAAACGATCTGGCCCGACTCGGTGTCTTGCTGGACCGCGATCTCCGGGCGATGGGCCCATTGAAGCTTGCCGAGCTTGCCTTCGACCGTGACGGCGCCAGCCGCCAAGCTGACCTTCACGCCATCGGGTATCTGAATGGGTTTTTTGCCGATACGGGACATCTCTGCGCTGCTTTCAGGGGGCCGTGTTGTCTTTTATTCGCCGCAATCCGTGGATTGCATTACCAAAGTTCACAGAGGACCTCGCCGCCCAACTTCTTTTGCCTCGCCTCGCGATCACTCAGTACGCCTCGACTGGTGCTGACAATCGAAATTCCGAGTCCGTTGAGCACGGGCCGCAGGCCTGCCGATCCGCTATAAACGCGTCGGCCCGGTTTGCTTACGCGGCGAATATGCTGAATCAGCCGTTCACCGTTGGGGCCATACTTCAGTTCAATTCGTAGCCGGCTCACGGGCTTTTCTTCGACTTCAGTCCAGTTCCAGATATAGCCTTCACGTTTGAGCACATCCGCCATACCCCGCTTCAATTTGGAGATGGGCATTTCGACTTGAGCGTGCTCGATGCGCACCGCATTGCGAATGCGCGTCAACATGTCGGCGATCGGGTCGGTCATCATGGTACGTGGGTTCCCCTTACCAACTCGCCTTCTTAACGCCAGGAATCAAACCTTTGTCCGCAAGGTTACGAAAACAGATCCGACAGATGCCGAATTTCCGATATACGGCGCGAGGCCGCCCGCACAGACCACACCGCGACTCGCGACGGCTTGTGAACTTCGGCTCTCGGTTTGCCTTTGCGATTTTCGATTTGCTCGCCACGAGAAAAAATTCCCTCTTTTAGCGCCGGTTAACAATGCAGACGGACAACGGATAAACGATTCACCTCGGGTGATTATTCTTTATGGGGCAGCGCCTTTATGGAGTGGCGCCAGCCACCTCGTCGGTCTTAAATGGCATGCCAAATCCCCGCAACAGTTCACGTGCCTCATCATCACTGTCGACCGACGTGACAATCGATACGTGCATTCCCTGTGTTCGCGTATATTTATCGGGGTTAAGTTCAGGAAACACCAGTTGCTCGCTCAGGCCGAGAGTGTAGTTACCGTGGCGGTCAAACGCTTTATTGTTCAAGCCACGAAAATCGCGTACCCGCGGCAGCGCCAGCGAGATCAAGTGATCGAGAAACTCGTACATGCGATCGCCGCGTAACGTCACCTTGCAACCGATACTCATGCCCTGTCGCAGCTTAAAGCCAGCCACCGATTTCCGCGCTTTGGTGATCACCGGCTTCTGCCCGGCGATTTGTGTCAACGCGCCGACGGCCTCTTCCAAGTGTTTTTTTTCCGTGGAGGCGCTGCCCACACCCATGTTGATCACGATCTTTTCGAGGCGCGGCAACGAGAGATGATTCGTGCGGCCCAGCTTTTCAGTCAAAGCTGGCAACACCTCTTTTTCGTATTTTTCTTTTAATCGCGGAATCATTCGTATGTCAGTTGTTAGTTGCTAGTTGTTAGTGGACTAACCGGTAACTGACAACTAACAACTCCTTTTGCTATTTCGCGTGTGCGGCTTTCGCCGGAGCAATTTGCCCGGAGGACGCACCACATTTTTTACAAAACCGTTCTTTACTGCCATCGCTCAGATATCGCGCGACCATCCGACTTGGCTTACCGCACGATTCACAAACGACCATCAAATTGGAGACCGATACCGGCATTTCTTTCGAGAGCCGGCCGCCCTGCGGATTCTTTTGGCTACGACGTACATGCTTATAAACACGGTTCACGCCCTCGACAACCGCTTTGTGCGCCTGGCGATCGATCGTCAGTACTCGAGCACGCGTACCGCGATCGTCGCCGATCATCACTTCCACATTGTCGCCCGTGCGAATCAGCATCTCAGACCACCTCGCTGGCCAGACTAATGATTTTCATAAAGCGTCGCTCTCGAAGCTCGCGAGCCACCGCGCCAAAAATCCGCGTCCCCCGCGGGTTCTTGTCGTTATCGATGATCACGACCGCATTGCTATCGAAGCGGACATAGCTTCCATCACTGCGGCGGGTGGGCTGTTTAGTACGTACGATCACGGCACGGACGATGGTCTTTTTCTTGACTTCGCTGCCGGGGATAACACTTTTGACGCTGCACACGATGATATCGCCAATACTGGCAAAACGCCGCTTGCTGCCACCCAGCACTTTGATGCACATGACCTCTTTCGCGCCGGTGTTGTCGGCGACGGCCAGTCGTGATTGCATCTGGATCATGGTTTCGTATCCTGCTGCCGAGGCGGCCAGTTTTTTTCGTTCCGTTGTTTGCTTGCGCGATCATTCGTCGCGCGACCTATTGTCGCGCGACCAACGGTCGCGGCATTACGAGTTGTTTTTGTCCGCTGCTTTTGCCTTGGCGGCCTCACGCATCGCTGCAATATCCACTGCTTGACTCTTGGTCACGACACGGACCAATTCCCACCGCTTGGTTTTGCTGCGTGGCGGGCATTCAACAATTTCCACCGTATCGCCCAAGTGCGACTCGTTTCTATCGTCATGTACGTGACATACGGTCTTGCGTCGCAAGAATTTTCCATACATCGGATGTTGGACGAGCCGCGAGATCTCAACGCGTCGCGTCTGGTCTGCTTTGTCGCTTGTGACGACGCCAACTACTTGTCGTTTTGGCATGGTTTCGTTGCACTTACAATCAAGTTACGGAGAAGGTTACTTTACTCGACTGGATCGTTCACTACGCGCTTTCTGCTTCGACCAGTTCGCCCGCACTGCTGACCGCTGCAGAGCGGGCACGCTCGGTCTGAATCGTTTTGACGCGGGCAATCAGCCGGCGTTGTTTTCGCAACTCGCTCGGCGCGTCGAGCTGTTCGGAGTGGGCCTGAACCCGCAAGCGGAACAGATGCTCCGCCGCTTCTTTCGCGGTCAGCCCAAGCTGCTCGTCACTCATCTCGCGAAGTTCGCTAGCGTTTGTCATTGCCAATCGTTTTCTGTTTCGCCAGTCGTTTTATGTTTAGAGCAAGTTGCTCAGACATGCAGGTCAGCGTTTACTCGTTTTTCCCGACGAAAACAAAGTGAACGTGACCTCGGTATTTCGTAATCTGCTGTAGTGCGTGAGGGATCGCTCGCGTCAAGGTCGTTGCGTCTGGGTCGGGTCGGTTGTGTCGGGGGTCGGTTGTGGCACCTTCTACCATAGGCCATCTGATTACATAGGACGCCGCCGGACCATTCGCACCCGAACCGGCATCTTATGAGCCAGCCGGGCAAAGCAAATTTTTGCCCCTTCTTCCGCGACGCCACCAATCTCGTAAAGGATCGTGCCCGGCCTGACCACCGCGGCCCAATACTCAGGCTCGCCCTTGCCTTTTCCCATACGTGTTTCCAGTGGAATGGACGTGATCGACTTATGCGGGAAGACACGGATGTAGAGTCGTCCCTCGTTACGGATGTATTGCTGCGCCGCAATACGACCCGCTTCGATGGTCGCCGCACTTATCCAGCCACCTTCAACAGCCTGAAGACCGAATTCACCAAACACCACACGGTTTCCGCGGGTAGCGTTACCTTTTATACGCCTTCTTTGGCTTTTTCGGTGCTTCACCCTCTTGGGCATCAGCGCCATTCGCTTCGTCCTCGTACATGCCTTGGTTTACCCACACCTGGACACCGATGTGTCCTTGTGCGGTCTTTGCTTCCACAATGCCGTAGTCAATCTTTGCCCGTAATGTACTCAGCGGGATCGATCCGGAAATCTGTTTCTCGCGGCGGGCCATTTCAGCGCCACCGAGCCGACCCGCCAATTGGATTTTGATCCCACGAGCACCGGCAGCCATTGTTTTTTCCATCGCTCGTTTCATCGTGCGGCGGAAACTTGAACGCTTGGTCAACTGCTCGGCGATATCCTCAGCCACCAACTGGGCTTCCAGTTCGGGACGCGAGATTTCCTCGATCTTGATGTTGACTCGCCGTCTCACGAGCACTTGCAACTCGTCCTGCAACTGCTCGACCTGCTGCCCTTTGCGACCGATGATCACACCCGGCCGTGCAGCGTACAGAATCACTTTGACTTCGTCCCGTGTCCGCTCGATTTCTATTTTCGGAATGCCGGCAAACTTGTATTTTTTATGCACATAGGCGCGGATCTTTTGGTCTTCGAGGAGGAGTTTGGAAAACTCCTTTTTCGAGGCATACCACCGGCTTTTCCAGCCCATCATAATCCCAGTGCGGAAACCGATGGGATTGACTTTTTGACCCATAACTTATCTCGCGATACTCTATTTCAGGTTAGAGCTTAGAGCACAGTATCCAGGGAAACCTTAATATGAGCAAATCGTTTTTTAATCACGTGTGCCATCCCACGAGCACGTGGCCGAACTCGCTTAAACATCGGACCACCATCGACCCGCGCGTCGACGACCACTAGCGACTTGGGATTCGGTGCTCGCAGGTCCTCGGCATTGCCCAAGGCACTCTGAAGCACCTTTTCAATCATCCGCGCGCCGCGCTGAGGTTGGTATTTCAACAGCGCCAACGCCTCATCAACCCGTTTGCCACGAATCATCGCTGCCAAGGGCCGTACCTTCGTGGCACTAATACGAGCATGGCGATGGACTGCGTTGTATGACATGTTTAGTTGCTAGTTGCTAGTTGTCAGTTGTTGGTTGTCAGTTGTTGGAAAAACCTCTGCTACCGGGTCACTAATAACCGGCAACTGACAACCAACAACTAGTATTACCGCTTTCCTCTTCCACCATGTCCACGAAACGTACGCGTCGGGGAGAACTCGCCCAACTTGTGCCCGACCATGTCCTCGGTGATGAATACCTTCAAGTGATGTTTTCCGTTGTGGACCATGAACGTATGTCCGACGAACTCCGGCACAATCGTGCAGGCCCGAGCCCACGTGGTGATCGGGTTTTTCGTGCCAATGTCGTTCTGTTTATCGACTTTTCCGTACAATTTTGGATCGACAAACGGTCCCTTTTTTAGCGATCTGCCCATTATTTTCGATCATCCCACTTTGGTTCTACGACCGCGAGACCACCCGGCGGCCAAACATCGATTCTCGCATTTATTTCAACTTCAATTGTCCGTATCGTCTGCTACGTCGACGACGGACAATGGCCTTGTTCGAAGCTTTGCGTCTCTGTCGGGTCGATCCACCCTTGGCCGGTTTGCCCGTCGGGCTGACCGGATGACGACCACCCTTGGTTCGGCCCTCACCGCCACCGTGCGGATGGTCGACCGGGTTCATCGCCGTGCCACGGACATGCGGTCGACGGCCGAGCCAACGCTTGCGGCCCGCCTTGCCCAGTACGATTCCCATGTGATCGGAGTTGCTCGTCGCACCCACGGTCGCGCGGCAGGCCGACGGAATGCGTCGAATCTCGCCGCTGGGCAGCGTGATTTGAGCCCAGTCGGCTTCGCGTGCCGCCAGCGTGGCGCTCGTTCCGGCACTGCGACAGAGCACGCCGCCACGGCCCGGCTGCATCTCGATGTTGTGGACGGTCGTTCCCAGCGGAATTTTCGATAGGGGCAGGCAGTTACCGACCGTCGCTGGCGATTCCGGCCCGCTCACGACCGAGCTGCCTACCTCTAACCCGTCGGGAGCCAGGATATAACGCTTCTCCCCGTCCGCGTAGAACAGCAGCGCGATGCGTGCCGAACGGTTCGGGTCGTACTGGATCGAGTTGACCTTGGCCGGCACCCCGTCCTTGTTCCGGCGGAAGTCGATCAACCGATAGCGGCGTTTGTGACCTCCGCCGCGATGCCGCACGGTGATCTTGCCCTGATTGTTGCGACCCCCGGTCTTGGTCAGGGTGCGCAACAAACCCTTTTCCGGCTTCGAGCCCGCGGTCAGGTCCTTAAAGTCGCTGACGGTCGCTCCCCGTCGCCCGGGCGTTGTCGGTTTGTATCGTCGAATTCCCATGGGATCTATCGCGTTTAGTCGTTTAAAAGCTTAAAAGAAGTCAATCCGATGCTCGGGATCGAGCGTCACGATTGCCTTTTTCCAATCTTTTGTATATCCATAGCGAAACCGCGTTCGTCGCGGCTTGCCTTTGCGATTCTGTGTATTGACCCGGACGACCTTGACGTCGAACAACGCCTCAACCGCTCGCTGCACATCCGCCTTGGTGGCCAGCTTGTTGACCTCGAAGGCGTAAGCGTTGTTCCGCGTCGAACGGTGCATTCCTTTCTCGGTTACCAGCGGGCGTACGATCACCTGATGCGGCTCGAGTACGATCGTCGTTTTTTGCGGTATCCACCGTGGCATCGCACTAAATTTCCTTAGGAGGTCTTGCCGCTCTTTGCCGTGGTGGCTTCGGTTGCACGTTTTTTAGTGCGTCCATCGCCGTCTTGGTCAGCACCAGACGATCGGCGCCGAGCACTGACAAGGCATTCAACTCCGCTGCCGGGGCGACATTCACCCGTCGGATATTTCGGGCCGATTTGTACACGTTTTGATCATAGCTTTCGGTGGCGACCATCACGCTTTTTTGCGAGTCGCAACCGAGCGCGGTCAATGTCCCGACCATCTGGCTCGTCTTGGGCGCATCGAACGTCAACTCGTCGACCAGCACCACTTCGTCGTCACGAATCTTGGTGGCAATGGCCATACGCGTCGCCAATTGCAATGCTTTACGAGGCAAGGAATACGAAAAGTCGCGAGATCGCTTGGCAAAAATATGGCCACCCCCTCGACGCACACCACTTCGCCGTGAACCGGCCCGAGCGTTGCCCGTGCCCTTCTGGCGATACATTTTCTTCGTCGACCCCGACACATCGGACCGCGACTTGGTCGCCGCCGAACCTTGGCGCTGATTCGCCTGATACATGACCACCGCGTCATGCAGCAGTTGTTTATTGATATGGGGCGCAAAGTCGGTCGGCTCGACCTTATAGGTACCGACTTTTTTGCCGCTCTGATCGTGCAGGGTCAAGCTTGCCATAACCAAAATACCGCCATAACCAAAGTATCAAAGGCTCAATATGCCCAGAGCCCCAATATGCCCAGAGCCAGCGGCTAACAAGTAGCCCCTGGCTCCAGAGTGTTTTATAGTATGTTCGTTTCTGAGATGACCAAGTAACCGCCGTTCGGTCCGGGAACAGCGCCTTTGATCACCAACAAGTTGTTCTCCGTGTCGACCTGCACCACCTTCAAGTTTCGCTGAGTAATTTTGGCAGCCCCATACCGGCCCGCCATTCTCTTGCCTTTGAAGATCCGGCTGGGGTAGGCGCTACAGCCCGTGCCGCCCGCGTGCCGGTGACATTTTTTCACACCGTGCGTCGCGCGTTGGCCGGAGAAATTATGCCGCTTCATGACACCGGCTGTCCCGCGGCCCTTACTGATGCCGATGACATCGACCGACTTCACGTCGGCCAGAGAACCGACGTCGATCAAGGCACCCACGTCAAGATTGTTGACTGCGCCACGAATCTCGCGGACAAATCGCTTGGGCTCACATCCGGCCTTGGCCGTCGGTTCGACGCCCGCGAGAGCCCGCTTTTTTCCTCGGCGGCTATCCAGCTTGGCAACATGCCCACGCACACTTCGAGCGGCTAATCGACGAGGCTTGTCTCGAAAACCGAGTTGAACGGCCTCATATCCGTCCCGCTCCGCAGTCCGAATCTGAAGCACATGGCAGGGCCCGGCCTCGATCACCGTCACCGGCACGGCCCGGCCCGCCTCGTCAAAAATCTGTGTCATCCCGACCTTGCGGCCGAGTATTCCAATGCCCATAGCTCGCTCGTTTTGTGGTATGTCGCCGCCGACGGGAATCTGGGGCCTGGCCTCGTCTGAGACTCTGGCCCCGATTTACCCGCCAAGCTTCCGAGCCATACGTTTTTCTCTTGTAGTTGGTTGTGGCTCTTGTGCTGGCTGCCTGAAATCTGGCTGCTCGTGATTAAGCCGACCCCGGGGTCGTGGCTTTGATCTTAATATCAACGCCCGCCGGCAGACTGAGCTTGTTCAGCGCTTCGATCGTCTTGGCGGTCGCCTGGACGATATCAATCAGCCGCTTGTGCGTACGAATCTCGAACTGTTGCCGGGCCTTTTTGTCAACATGGGGTCCCGACAATACGGTATATCGCTCAATTCGGGTGGGCAGAGGAATGGGACCATGCACAATCGAGTTGGTTCGCTTGGCCGCGTCGACGATATCCGCCGCACTCTGGTCCAGAACGGAGTGGTCGTAGGCCTCCATCCGAATACGAATCACTTCGTGCGCCGACTTTGCCACACCACTCTCCCTGGTCCGCGATCCACCAAATTTCCAAACAGCCAGCCAGCCCACCGACGTGGGTGGAAAACCGCGAATCCTAAATCTTTTCCGCAGAAGTGTCAACGCCCCTTCGCGTAGAAAATCGGCCCAGTGACGCCAGCCACCCGGTCGTTTTCTTGACCTACCAACGACCATCGCTTAATCTGACCCACAGGACGACACGAACAAGGGATACGAACAATGTTTCGCTCGATAGCAAGAATCTCGCTAGTTTTAGCCGTTATTGCGGTCTGCATGTCTCACACGGCCGCTGCGGTCGGTTTCACCGAGATGGTCATTTTTGGCGACAGCCTCTCCGATACCGGTAATGTTGATCGCTTTCCGGCCAATCTTTTTGTCGACGTCGGCCCGACCGGTTCGTTTTCCGAGGGAATCGTCTGGAACGAGTACCTAGCCGACGACTTAGGGCTGTCTCGGGCAGAGCCGTCGTTCGATGGTAGCACCAATTACGCTGTCGGTGGGGCCAGAACCGACAGTACCGGCTCGGCCGATGCGGTCCTATTCCAATCGACGGGCATCGCGGCCCAGGTAGCAGATTTCATCGACGACCTTTCCAGGGGCGAGTGCCGACCCTAATGCTCTTTACGTCGTCTGGGGTGGTGGAAACGACATGCGGGACGCCACCAGCATCAGCCAGGCCGCGCCCGCCGTGGCCAATCTTGAACAGCACGTCCGCGACTTGGTCGCTGAGGGTGCCCATGACATCTTACCGAATCTGCCGAACCTCGGCCGAATACCCGAATCGATCGCGGCAGGCCAGGCGACGATCGATCTGCGAGAAAGCCTCTCGCTGGCGGCCGACCGTCTGGAGAACGATCTGCTGATCGAGCTCTACCGGCTCGACGTATTTACCGCCATGGAGGCGCTCACCCGAGATGGCGAGGCGTTTGGCTTCACCAACGTCACGCTTCCGTGTGGCAATGTCGATGGACCGTGTGTGGGCGATCTTTTTTGGGATGAGATTCATCCGACCACCGCCGGCCACGAATTCCTGGGCCATGCAGCCCTGTCGCTCTTGCTGGGCAGTCCCCTGGGCGACTTGAGCGGCGACGGCATGATTAACTTGGGCGACGTGCCGGCCATGATGTTGGCCCTGACCGACCGGGCCGGCTACGACACCGCGTATCCCACCGTCGATGCCGACATCGCCGGCGATATCGACAACAGCGGGTCGTTCGATCTGGGTGATCTGAGATCCTTTGCCGCAATGTTTGAACCGTCGGCGGCCACCGCGCTCTCTGTGCCCGAGCCGTCGGCTCTGATATTGACGGCTCTGATGTTGGCGGGGCTGATGCCGCGACAGATTTCATAATAATGCCCTACTTTCAGCACAGTTTAACACCATGGACTAACTTCTTTCCGCGCTAAGAACGGTTTTTTGCCCCCTTAGGACTGATGTGCTAGAATGAATGTCCGCTACTGACGTGGGGCGTCCTGCACAATGATGAGCCAACCACAAAATGATCGTTTGATCTTTAACAGCAACATGCGATTCCTCATTGTCTTTTCGACCGCTTGCGTACTGATTTGGCCCACAGGTTTGTGTTTGGCTGAGCAGCTTGCCATGTACAAT
>CAUYYY010000037.1:0-10586 GCA_963577165.1 Planctomycetota bacterium
AATTTTGATCCACACGCCCCACTTGGAAGACAAGTATCAGGGCACACGGATGATCCTGGACATGCTCTGCGATGACCAGCGTCTAAACCACGGCCGGGTACTCGTCGACCATGTGGAAGAGCACACGATCCGCCATGTGTTGGACGAAGGGTTTTGGGCCGGTATGACGCTCTACCCGGTCAGTAAATGTACGCCCGAGCGAGCCGTGGACATGATCGAGATGGTTGGCCCCGAACGGCTGCTAGTCAATTCGGCCGGCGACTGGGGACCCTCGAAACCGACCGCCGTGCCCGACTTTATCCTAGCCATGCGGCGGCGCGGCCACGCCGAGAGCCTGATCCGTCAGGTTGTTTACGAGAACCCGCTGAAGTTCTTTAGCCAGAGCCGGAACTTCGCGTTCCAGTCACCGGAAACCTCCATTTAGCCGCCCGGGCTTGCCCGGCGCTTTAGCGCCGGAAAAGCCCGGGCGGCTAAATGGTGAATTGTTCAAGTGCCAACTCGGCCACATCAACATCGTGGTATTCGTCGCGCTCCAGCGCCGACGCGTGCGAAGCGAGTAGCACGCCCTGCCCTGCCCCGCCTTGTCCTGTCCTGTTGGATGCCGGCGCGCCATGCGAGCCGCCGACCAACGTGGCGTCAAGCGGAATGCAACGGTTCGCCGCGTCGAAGTGGAGCTCGACCGGGTCGTAGCCCGGCTTGCGGTGGATGTCGACCGTACGGGCAAAGCCAGGGGCATCAGCATCGTCGAGCCACCAGTAGTAGGCCTGCCAACTGCCCGGAGTCGAGACGAGTACGACGTCGCCGGAGCGGACATGGTCGAGATGGTACTTCGCCAGTTCATCGCCGGTCAGCACTTCATCAATGCCTTCGACGCCCTGGAACAGCTCGGCCACACGCCGTACGACGTTCGGATCGCGGTCGCGGACGAAGATGTGGGCCAACTGATGATCGACCATTGCCCAAGCGGCACTGGCCGCGAAGTCGAGGTGTTCGCCGTCTTCCTCCTGGCCAGCGCAGAGCAGGTCCGCTTCGCGGAGCACCCGATTCGGATAGAGCACATGATCGACCGATGAAATGGTGTATTCACTGGCGACGAACCAGCGAACATTCTCGTTGTCGAAGGCGTCACCAAGCCCATCGATCAGTCGCCCGAGCACGGCATCCAGTTCGCCCACGGCTGCCCGCGCGGCGTCGCTATCGGGCCCGTGCTTCTGGGCCGCATAATCGAGGTGCGGCAGATAGATGTAAAAAAAGTTTGGCCGCCACTTTTTGGCGGCGATGACCGCCGAGTCGGCGATCCACTGGCTCGACGGGATGCCAGCCAGCGGACCCCAAAAGTGTTTCAGTGGAAAGTGCCCCAGTTCATCTCGCAACTCGCCATAAAGTGACTCGGGCCGCGTGTAGCACCAGAGCGATTCGCTGCCGTCCGGATTATGGATGGGTGCGGGCGTGCAAATGAAGTCGGCGCCGCAGCCCTTGCTGTGCAGTGGAAACCAGACGGCCGAGGTCAGCGACGGATTGCTCTGGTGCAACAGATCCCAGATCTGCGGCTGCTCGATGCAGTCGTTCCAGGCGGTCCACATCTCGACTTCTTGTCGCTCGCGCCAATAGAAACCGTTGGCCACGACGCCATGCTGGCCGGGCAATTTGCCTGTGGTCATGTTGGCTTGCACGGGGCAAGTCACCGCCGGAAAGTGCGGCCGCAGTGTCGCGCGTTGACCACCGCGAGTGAGTTCAACCAATCGCGGCATGTCGGCCAGGTCTTGTTCACGCAAGCCCGGAATCGAAACGAGAACGACGTGTGGCGCCATGGCAGTCCAAATCCTCGATTATAGATCATTGGGAAGCACCCCGGCTGCTAATGAAGGATCGTTTGTTATTAGTGGCACAGCAGCCGGGGTGCTGAAATCGTGCCAGTCCTTATCCATTGCTCTGGCAGAGAGGTTGCAGAAAATCGTACGCGCGCCTGGCGGCCGTGGGACCCTCGTGGCTGTGGCGGCTCAGCTCAACGCAAAGCGGGCCCTGGTAACCGACATGGCGCAGCGCAGCGATGACCGGCGGAAAGTTGATCTCCCCCTCACCGAACATCAGATGCTCATGGCGGTCGGCCCGCATGTCCTCGATATGTACGTTGACCAGATCGCTTTTCCAGAGATGAATCGCCTCTTCGATTGGCTCCTTCAGGCAATGCAAGTGGCCAATGTCCAAGGTCAGTCGCAACCGGCCGGGCGCTTCGAGTTGATCGATCAAACGGGAGAACTTCGACATCCGGTCAATAAACATGCCAGGCTCCGGTTCGAAACCGAGCGTGACACCGGCTTGGTCCGCGTAGGCAATTACATCTCGCAAACCCGTAGCAAGTCGATCGTAAGCTGTCCCGTCGTCGATTTCTTCTCGCAAGATGCCCGACCAAAGCGAGACGCATTCGCTTTCGAGTGATTGGGCCGTATCGATGGCCTGACAGAGAAATTCGACCCGCCGCTGCCGGCTGGCAGCGGCGGGCGACATGAGTGTTGGTTCGTGCTTCTGGTGCGGATCGAGCAGAAACCGCGCTCCCGTCTCGATCACGCTCCGCATATTGTGCTGCCGCAGACAGGCTCGCATCTCATCGACGCGTACGTCCCAGTCGCCGTACCGACCGTACGGGTTGAGCATGCCATGGTCAATCGTCAGCGCCACGCAGCGGTATCCGATACCGGCGAGCAACTCGACCGCCTGAATCGGATCGTGGTGTGCCAGCCCGTTGGTGTTATAGCCGAGGATCATAAAAATCTTTTAGCCCAGGCCACCAGGCCGGAAAACATGGCGGAGATTACAGCACCCCGGCTGCTGATGAATAAGCCACAGAATCTGTCGTGACACAGCAGCCGGGGTGCTTCCAAATGGAAAACATATTCTTCATCCGCTACGTCGACTTGATCCAACGTCCGAGAAACATGGCGGGCACGAGCAGCGCCAAAATGGCAAACGCCCAGTCTCGGTTCTCAGATGCGTAACAGACGGCGGCGTCCAATACTATCAACGATAGGATAGCGTGTTTTACAGCGGCTTGCACGTTAGTGGGCGAGGGCGTCGCAACAGCCCGCACGCAGCGCCAGACGATCAGCAAGGCAATGATCAGCCAGAACCAATACCACCGTGGCGGCAAATCGATGACCACCTCACCGCCGGAGAACTTGTGGAATTCGGCGAGCAAAATAATTCCGCCCAGCATGATCGCGGTTGCTAGTGCCAGTTGTCCCGGGTCGCTCGTTTTTGCCTCGCGGCGTGCGAATCTTGTGACACCAACAATGTAAAGGCCGACACCGGCAGCGATCGCGACGTTCCCGCCCGACCAAGGCAGGGTGGCCGCGCTCATCCCCAGCAGCACGTTGAGCGCCCGACAACCGCCCATCGCCAGCGGGCCGGCAAAGGTTGTCTTGAGCACGCCGTCGTAGAGAACGACACACGCGGAGAGCGCCGTCGCCACGATTCCAGCCCGCACGTCGCCCGTTCGCATGGAGACCAGCCATCCAATCGCCGTGCCGGCTACCAGAAGTGACCAGCCTACGACGCGGGCCGTGCCGAGTGGAATGCGGCCGGATGGAATCGGTCGTTGCGGTCGATCATTCGCGTCAATCTCGGCATCGAACACATCGTTCAGGACCATGCCGGCGAGGTAGAGGCAGACGGAGACGATCAACAGGCCCGCGAATTCGCCGCCCAGCACAAGACCGCGCGGTTGCGTGACGACGAATCCCATCGACACGTCGGCGATCGCCGTAAAAACATTGGGCAGACGAAGCAATTCGAGATAGGCACGAACGGTACGCATTGGTCGACCTGCGGTTTTCAAATGGTAGCGGCGATCCGCCCGGCCAAAAACTCACGTGCCTCGCGGGCCGCGTCGTCCGGCTGGTCGATGTAAGGATAAAGTTCGACCGTCAGCCAACCGTCGTAGCCAGTCTTGGCGATTTCGGCCAGCGTGCTGTCAAAATCAATCGTGCCGTGGCCCGGGATCAGATGTTGGTGAACACGCGAGGCGGCAATGTCCTCCAAATGATAATGCCGCGAGTGGCTTTGCATTTTGGCGACCCAGTCTTGCGGATCTTCTCCCACGCAATAAGCGTGGCCCACGTCAAAGTTCAGGCCGACCGCATCCGAATCGACACGAGCGACGAATTCCAGGTATTGATCGAACCGCTCGATCAACAACTCGGGCTCCGGCTCGATCAGCAGTCCAACCTCTAGCTTTTCGGCCAGTTCGACACACGGCATCAATTCTTCGTAGAAGATTTGCGAGCCGTCCTGCCACGATTGTTCGCCGGTCAGTTGGCCGCCTGGCTCGGTCGTGATGTGTGGTGCGCCGAGATCCCGGGCCAATTGCAAAGCACGCTTGGTATGTTCACGGCGGATGGCCCGGTAATGCGGATCGGGATCGATCCAGCCGGGATGCCAATAAGGCTGCCGCGGATCGCCGACGGCGTTCATCATGAACGCATTGATGTTAGAAATCGTCAGGCCGTGCTGGTCGAGACAGTGGCGAATCGATTCTCTTTGTTCTTGCAGCAGACCAGCCGGCCAGGCATGGGGCACATCGGCCAGGATTTCGATGCCACGATAGCCGAGGCTGGCAATGCGACGAATCGTATCCTCGACCGTGTGGTTCAGGTAGGCGTTGCTGCTAAAGGCGAGTTTCATGGGTATTTAGTAGCGAGCAGGAACTGCACATTCCGCAATCCCAATTCCGAATTTGTTCAACTGCTGGCGCTTCGATAGGAAAGCAATGCCCGTTGGAATATCCAGCGGCACGCAGCGAGGCTGCCGGCCGTGGCAACCAGAGTGAACACAACGAGCCACCAGTTCTGCTCGGAAAGCGGCCAGGCCATCAATTGGGCCGGAATGTTGATGGCGATCAGGACGGGCACAACGAATGTAAACACACCCCGCAACGCATCGCCCGCGAAGCTGCCGCCGTAGATTTCCATCGGATATCGCGAAAAATTTGTAATGTAGAACCAAAAGTTATAGAGCGCCTGGTTCCGACCGAGCCAAATGCTGGTGGCGGCAAGCGAAAACATGATGCTATAAAATATGGCCACGCCGCAAGCCACGTAAATCGGAAACAGCACGAGCTGAATGACCGAGGGAAAAAATGTCATCTTGGTGAACGAATAGAACATCAGCGCGAAACCAACACCGATGTTCGACAGAGAGGACCAGTTAACCCGTTGCAAAGAAATCAAAAACTGGGTGTCGACCGGCTTCAGCAGCGCGAAGTCCAGTCCTCCGGTGCGAATCAACTCGCTGAACTCTTGGGCGTTTGGCATAAAGAATGCCTGTACAATACTGTTGATAATCATCATCGCGGAGATAAACACAAAAAACTGGTACTGGCCCCAGCCGGTTCCCCGACCGATCTCCGGCGTGAATTGGAAGATCAACACATAAAAACCAAGGTTCATCACCGTCCATGACACGGAAGAGGTCGCCTCGATCAGAAAGTTCGAGCGGAACATCATATCGCGCACGAGACTGTTGCGAGCGAATGTCGCCAACACGCGAAAATAAGCAGGTCGTTGGTCCATGAAATCAGCCGCCGTAACCGCTGTAGCGATTCATTCCACGTCGCAAAGCCACGCGACTGACAAGGATGAAAAAAACCACCCAGCCGGCCTCGATGAGTAGACCGTTAACTAGCTCCGGGCCCTGCACCTTGCCCAGGAAGATCGCCGCCGGGAAAAACGCCAAGTACTGCAACGGGATGAGTTGAAAAAGAGTGTCCCACGGCGCCGGTAGAAAGTCGAGCGGAAACATTTGACCCGAGAAAAAGAAATTGAATAGCATATAGACAAACAGTAGCGAACTCACTTCCAAAAACCAAAAGCCCATCATGCCGATCGCGGCTTCCATGAAGAATCCCAACAGGAACCCAAGGACCAGCGAGAGGCAAAAAGACGCCATAATATCCGGGTCGGGCCAGCCAGAGAAATATCCACGACAGAGATAAAACACCAGTGCAAACGGCCCGATGGCCACGCTGTAGTACACCAGCTTGTGGGCGATTCGAGTTAGCAACAGAAAACCAACCAGATCGATCGGTTGGATCATAAACTTTTTGATATCGCCGTTTCGGATGCTCAAGGCGATACCCAAGGCCAGGTCCGGCATGCTGGAGAACGCCCGGACGACCATGGCCAACAAATAATAGGCGACCATGTCGGAGTAACCATACCCGCTTATTTCATACCCCTCAATTTCACCTCTGGACGCGGCATCAAAAACGGCCAACCAGAGAAAGATCTGCGTCACGATGGGCAGAAACCGCATCAATGTTCCGATCGCAAAGTCACCACGATAGACCAGTCGCTCTTCGAGGCTGATCCGCAGTATGGTCCACCAGGTTGTGGCGCGTGCAAGCATTATTCGGTATTCGTCATTTCCACTGCTTCTTCTTGCGACACGGAAAACATCTCCGCGATGACCTCCTCGAGCGGCGGGTCTTCGACACTGATGTCTTGCAGCGTATGGTTGGCCAGCACGGAGCTGAGCACCTCGGGCACGACGTCGCGGTTTACCCGCAAGGTGACTTTCGGTTCTTCGATCTCAAGCACTTCGCCGTAGCGGGCAAGGTCGCTGGGCATTTGATCGTCGGCAAACAGCAGCGTTAACACCTTGTGGCCGCTAAATCGGTCGATGATGCCGGTCAGTGAACCGTCGTACATGATTTGCCCCAGGGCAATGATCACCACGCGATTGCAGAGCGCCGCGATATCTTTCATGTAGTGGCTGGTCAGCATGATGGTGATGTTGCGCTCCTGCTGATAATGTTTGAGGAATCGCTGGATATTGTGTTGGGCAATCACGTCAAGCCCGATGGTCGGTTCGTCGAGAAACAGGACTTCGGGCGAGTGGAGCAGCGCGGCGGTCAACTCCATCTTCATCCGTTCGCCCAGCGAAAGCTCGCGGACCGGCTGCCTGAGCAAATCGCGGACATCCAGCAAATCGACCAGCTCGTCCCGCGTTCGATCAAACGCCGCCGGGTCGATCCCGTAAATCTGCTGATGCAGCCGGAACGATTCCTGGGCCGGCAAGTCCCACCAGAGTTGATTCTTTTGGCCCATCACCAGCGCGAAGCGGCAGCGGTAGGCATTTTCGCGGAGCCACGGCACGTGGCCCATGACCGTCGCCGTGCCCGAGGAAGGCGTAATCACGCCAGAAAGTAGTTTGAGCGTGGTCGTCTTGCCGGCTCCGTTCGGACCCAGAAAGGCAACGAACTCACCCTGGTCGACCGTCAGGTCAATCCCGCGCACCGCATGAACGTCGCGATATTCACGCTGAAATAGACCGGTCAACGAGGCCCGTAGGCCCTCTTTCTTTTGGTAGATGCGGTAGGACTTGGCCAGCCCGTGAAGCTCGATAATGGACATAGACAGCCGATTATAGGTCTACTGCGGTCAGCCGGACAGGGCGACAGGAATTCAGCCACCCATCACATCCAGCGGTCCGCGTTGCCCACCCTGTGGCGAAGGGCTATAATCCGCACTAAACAACTAGCATAGCACGTGATAACAGTCTGTTGATAAGGAGATTCTACCACGCAGCCGACACGGATAGGTATTGGCGAGGACAGGCATCGCCTCGAGCCGGGCGGTCCGCTGAGAGTTGGCGGAGTAGATATCCCGCACGACCGGCAATCGGTCGGACACTCTGATGCCGATGTCCTGCTGCACGCGATTGTTGACGCTCTGTTGGGCGCCGCCGCGCTGGGAGACATCGGAGAAATGTTTCCCGATACGGACGAGGCGAACCGCCGGCGAGATTCGGCCGAGATGCTACGCATCGCCCACCAGAAAGTGAAAGCGGTCGGCTATCGGGTCATGAATCTCGATTGTGTGGTGTCGGCTCAGCGTCCGCTGCTCTCTCCCCACAGAACCACAATTAGCGAGCGGATCGCCGATCTTCTGGATGTCGAGCCCGACAGAATCGGGCTCAAAGCCAAGACAGGCGAAAAGGTTGGCCCGGTTGGACGCGAGGAAGTCATCGAAGCTCGCTGCGTTCTGCTGCTGACGCGAGACGAATAGCCACAAAAAACAAGATCCACTTCATGACCACAACAACCCAGGGCACTGCGGTGGCCGAGCAAACCATTACCCCGACGACGCTCCGCGTTTACAACACGCTGAGCAAAACCAAAGAGCCGCTTGAGCCGGTGACGCCCGGCCACGTTGGGATCTATCTGTGTGGGCCGACGGTCTACGACAAGGCTCACATTGGCCACATGGTCGGTCCGGTGATCTTCGATTGCATCAAGCGATTTTTGGTCTATAGCGGCTTCGATGTGACCTGGGTCGTCAATATCACCGACGTCGATGACAAACTCATTAAGAAGGCCCAGGAGCGGGGCATTTCCATGCTCGAGGTGGCCGAAGAGAATATCGCCGACTATCACCAGAATCTCGCGGCCTTGGGCGTGGATCAGATCGACCATTTTCCTCGCGCCACCGAGACGATGGACGAGATTGTCAGTTTCATTGAGTCGCTTGTTGAACAGGGATACGCCTACGAATCGGATGGCGATGTCTATTTCGAAGTCGCCAAAGATTCCGGCTATGGGAAACTCAGCAATCGGACAGCCGACAGCGGCCAAGGCGAAGGTGGTGAGATGGCCCTGCGCAAACGTTCGCCAGGCGATTTTGCACTCTGGAAATCGGCCAAAACGGGCCAGCCCTCGTGGGACAGTTCCTGGGGACCCGGCCGGCCGGGCTGGCACATCGAGTGTTCGGCCATGAGCCGCGCTTTGCTGGGCGAGATGTTCGACATCCACGGCGGCGGGCTCGATTTGGTTTTCCCCCATCACGAAAACGAAATTGCCCAAAGCGAGTGTTGCCACAGCAAACCGATGGTCAAGTACTGGATGCACAACGGCCTGTTACGAGCCGGTGCCGCGAGCGGAAAACTTGGCGGACGAAGTGATCGAGAAAACAGCGAACAAGAAAACAGCGAACAAGAAAACGAAACCTCGCGCGACGAACAAGTCAGCGGCAAAATGAGTCGCTCGAAGGGTGCCGGGGGCCTGGCCGACCTCCTCGAGCGGCAGGGAGGCGAACGCATCCGCTTTTTCCTATTGCGCACGCACTACCGCAGCACTGTGCTATTCACTGAAGAGGCGATCGAAGAGGCCGGCACAGGGCTCGATACCTTCTACCGGCTTTTCAAGCGATACCAGCGAGTCACCGGCGACGACTTCTACGCGTTCGAAGCACCGACAAAACGAGTTCAGGGTGCTATCGAAATGGGCACCAAAGTGGACACCGAAGCGGGCGACGACACATTGCAAGCGGCGGCCGGGCATCGTGACCGCTTCCTAGCCGCCATGGACGACGACTTCAACACAGGCATGGCGATTGCCGAACTGTTCGAACTGGCCCACGTCATCAACAAGTTCGCCGATGCGGCCGACCTGGAGGCTGTGGGCAAGACCGACAAGCAGGCGGTCGCCCAATTCACTTGCCTGATGGTCACGCTCAAAGAGCTCTCCAGCACACTCGGGTTATTTCAAAAGCCACCTGCGACCGATGCCGTCGCGAATCCCGAATCGCTCGACACGGTCATGCAACTGGTCATCGAACTTCGGGCCGCCGCTCGGGCCAATAAAGACTTTGCCACCGCCGATCGTATCCGCGACGCCCTGGCCGATTTGGACATCACGCTCGAAGACCGCGCCGGGGGCACCGAGTGGTCAGACGGCAGTGGAGACCTGCTGGCCGGCATCATGCGGTTGGTGATCGACATCCGTGCCGCTGCTCGTGAGAATAAAGATTTTCCCACCGCGGACAAGATTCGCGATGCCCTGGCAGCCGCCGGAATTACGCTCGAAGATCGATCCGGCGGAACGGACTGGACGATTCAGTAACGAAACATTTTAGCCCAGGCGGCTACGCCGGCAGGAACCAGCAACCGGCATATCGATATGAGAATTCTCGGAATTGATCCCGGACTCAATACGACCGGCTACGGCGTTGTAGAAGTTACGGCCGACGCCCGGCTCCGGCTCTGCGAGGCGGGCGTGGTCCGCGGCACATTGCGCGATTCGCTCACAGCCCGCGTCGAGCAGATTCATCGTGGCGTCACCGATGTCGTCGCTTCGCTCAGGCCCGACGTGATGGCGATCGAGCAGCTCTATTCGCATTATAAACGGCCGAAGACGGCCATCCTGATGGGTCACGCTCGAGGAGTGATCTGCCTGGCGGCGGCCCAGGCAGAGGTGCCGGTGGTGCATTATGCCGCGACTCAAATAAAAAAGATCCTCACCGGCAGCGGTCGCGCACCAAAACTTCAAATGCAGCAGGCCATCGGGCGAGAGCTGTTGCTCAACGAGTTGCCCGAACCGGCCGACGTGGCCGATGCGTTGGCCGTGGCGCTTTGCCATTATTATCTGGCCAAGACTCGGGCGTTGACCAACGAGGCGTTGCTCGGGCCCCATACGACGACCTCGCGAATTACTGGTTCCCAAGCTCTGCTTGGGAACCAAAGTCCTCGAAGCCCTGCTTCACGACCGTAGCCAGAAGCAGAAACCGTGAAACTATCTCGAAGCAGAGCTTCCA
>CAUYYY010000038.1:0-10348 GCA_963577165.1 Planctomycetota bacterium
GCGATGAACGATTCCATATTCCGCCGCCTTGGCCAGTGCGCTGGCGATCTGTCGTATGATCGTCATGGCAAGCTTCACGTCGATCGCTCCGTGACGTTGCATCACCTGGGCTAGGTTCTGACCAGCCACGTACTCTTGGGCAATGAAATGAATGCCGTCACATCGACCGACTTCATGAATCTGCACAATGTTCGGATGGACCAACGCTGCCGCGGCCTGGGCCTCGTTGTGAAATCGCCGAACGTACGATTCGTCCTTCGACAGATTCGTCCGCAGCACCTTGACCGCCACTTGACGACGCAACGACAACTGGTCCGCAAGGTAAACCTCGGCCATCGCCCCACGGCCCAGGCGGCGCAAAATGCGATAGTCACCTAACTGGCGGCCCGTCAGGTCAAGCGACGGTCGGTCTTCGTTTTGCATGTCTTCGCCGGTCATTTTCGGTTCATCCGGCTAAAGCGTCGTTGGGCCACAGGATCACCAAAATAGAATAGGAGTGCGTTTTCAGAACAAAGGGAATCGAAAGAGCAAAAGGGCCGCACAGTTTCCCGTGAAAACTTCCCCTGAAAACGGGGCCAGTGGAAAACACGACCCATCGCTTCGTTCGATCACCCTGGCTCGCCAGCAGAGCCCCACTAACCGAGGATTATGTCAGTTTCCCCTTGGATATCAAGGGATTGCGGATAAACCTCATTCCTGCCTGCGGCCCAATTCCTGGGTTCCTGTCACCGGAACCACGACTGCCAACTTGGGCGAGATGCACACGCGGCAGCGAAAAACTGACTTTGCCATTTCCTTGCAGGCCATTTCCTTGCAGGCCATTTTCTTGTGGGCCATTTTCTTGTAGGTATGGAGAGAAGAATTGCCACCGAGCGGAGTTCGTGATACTCTGCGTGCCGTCGGACACCCAGCCAGGAGGCAGCCCTGTGCATCGATTCTCGATTGTTTTTTCATTGTGGACCATCTTTCTGCTGACGGTGCTGTCCGATTCCGGCATTCGGCTTGATGGCCTGGCGAGGGCGGCGTCGCCCTCGCAGTCCCCGACGATTACGCCTGTCTCCCGCGACGGCGGCTACCTGGAGCGGCATAAAAAGATGAACGAGCGAGTAAAACAGGGTAGCGTCGATCTGCTGATGGTCGGCGATTCAATCACTCAGGCCTGAGAAGCGGCCGGCAAGGAGGTATGGCAGCATTACTACGGGCACCGCAATGCGATCAACCTGGGCATCGGTGGCGATCGCACACAGCACGTTCTATGGCGACTGGGCAACGGCAACCTCGATGGTATCTCGCCCAAGTTGGCGGTCGTGATGATTGGGACCAACAACTCCGGCGACAATACATCCGAGGAGATCGCCGAGGGCATTCAGGCCATCGTGACAATGCTCCGTACGCGACTGCCGAAGATAAAGGTCTTGGTGCTTGGCATCTTTCCCCGGGGTGAGAACGACGATAACTTGAACCGTCAGGTCAACATGAAGACGAACGAGATCATTGCCCGTTGGATTGAGCAGGCCGCCGACGCGCAGCTTGTCTATCTTGATATCGGCGACGCCTTCTTGGACAACGATCGCTCGCTGAGCCGGCAGGTGATGCCCGATCTGCTGCACTTGAGCGCGGCGGCGTATGGCACGTGGGCCGAGGCGATGGAGCCGAGGATGGCCCGACTGCTGGGCGATCGGCCGGTCGATCCCCAGAAATAGTCGGCTTCGTGGCTATTGCAATATCGAATACGCCCGCTCGAAGTCTGTCAGTTCTGGGCTATCGCAGGTTTTTATCCCAGCAAAAATAAGATCGGATTGCCTCATGCGTTGGCTAGACAAGCTCGAACCCCGCTTTGGCCGCTATGCAGTTCCGAATGTGACGATGGGTCTTATTCTGGGGCAGGTAGCGCTATATCTTTTGGTGCAGTTTGGGCATGCTGAGGTTTTGACAAACGCGGCGCTCGTTCCGAGCCTGGTTTTGGAGGGCGAGGTGTGGCGGCTGGTCACGTTTTTGTTTGTGCCGCCGCTTAGAAATCCAATTTTTGCTTTCTTCTATTGGTATCTGTTCTACCTGATGGGAACGGCGCTGGAACATCACTGGGGCACGTTTCGCTACAACATGTTCCTTCTTATCGGCACCTTGGCTACGGTGGCGGCCGCATTCATGACGCCGGACCGGCCGACTAGTGGGTTTTTCTTGCAGAGCTCGGTGTTTTTGGCGTTTGCTTTTTTAAATCCTGATTTCGTGCTGCAATTATTCTTCATACTACCTGTGAAAATCAAATGGCTGGCGCTGATTCAGTGGATCGGCTACTTCCTGACGATTGTGTTTGACGACTGGCCGATGCGGCTCATGGCCACGGCGGCCGTGTTTAACTTTTTGCTTTTCTTCCAACACGACATCTTTCTACGGATCAAACAGGGTCGGCGGCGTATGGCAATGCAGGCCCAGACGATTGCCGATAAGCACAAACCGCGTCATGTTTGCCGGGTGTGCGGCGTGACGAATCTGAGTGACCCAACGATGCGGTTTCGCTACTGTTCAAAGTGCGAAGGCCAGTGCGGCTATTGTATGGAGCACATTCGTGGCCATGAGCATGTTATTAAAGAGTCAATCGTCGAGAGTCGAGAGGCAAGAGTTGAGGGTCGAGAGTCAACGCGATGAACCCTCTGCAGCAATCAACCGAACAGATGTCACCCCTGGCCCGATGGTGGATCCGACCGTGTGGTGGGCGGGACGTGCTGCGCGTTGCTTTGCCTTTGATCATTTCGACCGCGTCTTGGACGCTGATGAACTTCATCGACCGTATGTTTCTGTTGTGGCATTCGCCGAGTGAGATGGCTGCTGCGATGCCGGCCGGCATGCTGCTCTTTACGCTGCTTTGCTTTCCGCTCGGTGTGGCCTCGTATGTGAATACGTTCGTTGCCCAATACCATGGGACGGGGCAAAACGAACGCATTGGTTCGGCGATTTGGCAGGCGATGCGAATCGGTTGGATTTCCACCCCCCCCCTTTTCTCGCGACGATTCCATTGGCGCCATGGCTATTCGGTTTGGTGGGACACGGCACGGCGGTTACGACATCTGAGATCATCTACTATCAAGTGCTTACGTTCTGCGCCGGAGGTATCGTGATCGCGGCAGCCATGTCTTCGTTTTTCACAGGCCGTGGATCGACACGCACGGTGATGGTGGTTGACAGTAGTGCCGCGGCGTTGAACATTCTCCTCGATTACGCCTGGATTTTCGGTCACTGGGGATTTTCGGCCTGGGGCATCGAAGGCACCGCCTGGGCTACGGTGGTTGCCCATTGGTTTAAGGTGTTGTGCTACGGCTTGCTGCTGATGCATCCGGCGTATCGCACGAAGTATCAACTGATAACGGGACGGCGATACGACGCGGCGCTGATGCATCGTTTGTGGCGTTACGGTGCTCCGAACGGGCTGCAAATGCTGGTGAAAGTCTCGGCATTTACGCTGTTTATCTTTTTGATCGGACGACTTGGGCCGGACGCCATGGTCGCCACGACCTTGGCGTTTAACGTCAACATGTTTGTTTTTGCGCCGCTGATGTTGGGCATGGGCATTGCGGTGTCGACGATCGTCGGCCAACAACTGGGTCGCAATCGACCGGGCCTCGCGCCACGTGGACAACCGTAGCGATGGCCGGCGTATGCTCCGGTGCGATAGCGCTACTCTACACCTGACGGTTCCCGATTTTTTGCTCATGGGGCACGCGTCGGAGACGTCGCCGGCTGAGTTTCGTGAGGTGCGTGACACGACCGTGGTGCTGCTGCGATTTGCGGCCGCATACTGTCTGTTTGACGCGATGAACATTATCTTCGCCAGCGCCATCAAAGGAGCCGGCGATACGCGGTTCGTGTTGGCGGTCACGGCGATTGCCTCACCCTTGCCATTGGTTATCGGATGGATCGGAATCTACTATTGGGGTTTCGGATTGATCTGCTGCTGGTGGGTGATCACCGGCTGGATTTGTACGCCGGGCGTTGTGTACTTGCTGTGCTTTCTACAAGGTAGCTGGCGGACGATGCGAGTCATCGAATCTAATCTATTGGACGATGAAACCGGTGATGAAACCGTAGTTCCGAGGGAGCCGGCGGTCGTGCAGGTAACCGAATGCAAGTGATGGGCAGCGCCCCGAGGACGGGAAAACGTCCAGGGATGACTGCACGATTTCAGCACCCCGGCTGCTGTGTCACGACAGGTTTTGTGGCTTCTTCATTAGCAGCCGGGGTGCTACTTAATACGTTAGCTATTGTTTGGCCGATCCCCTGTCCTTTTCCGCAGTAGTCCATAGGCTACAATATCGGGGGTAACGGTTCTCGAGAATCACTGGCACGAACCTCCCGGGCAGGATGTTTCCCTCCCATGGTCGAAAAGATCTGGTATCTCAAGCGATGCGATCTGTTCGAGCGGCTTTCGACCGATCGGCTGCGAGCGATTGAGGCTCGCTGTTCGGCTCGCAAGGTGGCGCGTGGCAACCCGATCTATTTGCCGGCGGATGAGGCACGTGGTGTTCTGCTGTTGGCATCTGGCCGGGTCAAGATTTGTAGTGTCACGGCCGAAGGGAGGCAAGCGATATTGGCGTTCATCGAGCCGGGTGAGCTATTCGGCGAGTTGGCGATCTTGGACCAACTTCAGCGAGACGAATATGCCGAAGCGGCGGAAGCGTCGCAAATCATTCTTATTCCGGCCGCCGAAATTCAAAAACTGATGGCGGAACTGCCGGACGTCTCGCTGGGCGTGACGAAGCTTTTCGGACTACGGCGGATGCGGATCGAGCGTCGGCTGAAATACTTGTTGTTCCGGTCCAATCGCGAGCGGCTAATCCATTTGCTAATTGAGTTGGTCGAACAATATGGTTACCTAGTAGCGGACGGCGTGGCGCTGCGTATCAAACTGTCGCATCAGGATCTGGCGAATATCATTGGTAGCACTCGTGAAACCGTGACCGTGGTGCTTGGCGATTTGCAGGCTGAGGGATTTCTACGGCTCGGTCGCCGAAAGATTACGCTCTCAAACGTGAGCTCTCTGGCGAAGTCGGTCCAGGTGAAGCCACCCCGGATAGAAGGCGTTACGCCCGGGGCGTAGGGGTCCAGGACCTTGAGACAGGAGTTTGTACTGCAGCAGATTAAGAAATACCGAGGTCGCTATCATCGGGATTTGCCGGAAAAAACCAGTAATCGATGACCGCGTGTCTGAGCAACTTGCTCTGAGATTTGCTAGTGTGAGGCTTTTCACAGATTCGTAGCCCAGCGGGGCCGATGATAGAGGCGTGGGGTTGTGCTGCTGGCCAAGGCACGGCATGGATGGAACCGTGATCCACTGAAAAACAGTGAGAGGAAACCGGGATGAGTTCGAAACCAAAACACGAAGACCAGGATTCCTCCTGGGGGTCTTGTCCGACAGGCGCACTCGTAAATATGGCCAGCCGGTTGTCGTCGGATCGCGGCCGGCAACGCCGACAGCGAATATTTAGCGTCTACGGGGTTCTGCTGGTCGCGGCCGTTGTCGGCATTGGCGGAGGATATCTGCTTCGAATGGCGCCGATGGCGGCGCCCGATGGACTGACTTGTGCCGAGTGCGTCCGGCAAATGGCCGCCTATTACGATGGGGTACTCGACGCGAAGTTGACCCAGCAGGTCAAAACTCATCTCGGCGCCTGCGACAATTGTCGTCAGCTTTACGAAACGAAATACTCTGCTGAGCGAGTTCAGGTAACGACGTCCCTTGCTATGTCGTCGCCACGTTGGGCAGATGAACGGAGTTTCTCTCCGTGACCGGTGATCCAGTGACCGGCGATCCAGCAGGCGATGCCCGCGAGCGTCGCCGGTACGATCGGAACGTCGACCTGTGTCGCCAACACAAAGAGACAACGCCGCACGGCATACGGGCGCATCGTGTCGGTCATGTGCGCCAGTTCCCAGGCCGTCAGCCCCAAGAGCCCGCAAAGGCCCAACACGGTGAGCGTCTGTCCCGCGATGCGTAGCGCGGCGGCCGAACAGGACCGGATCGCCGCAGTGGTCAGGCCGCCGATCAGCACGAGCCAAAACCCGTGATAGACCGTCAGCGCTTCGAGCGGCGGACCGCATCCCCACGGACCACAGATGCCGTGTCCCAGATCGCCAAGATAAGGGCCCGCTTGCAAGATGCCGCACAAGGCCGCAATCCAGATCAGGAGTAGTGTGATTCGAGCCAGAATCATCTAAACTCATTGTGCTTCATCGGAGATTCGATGAACCGTGAGCTTTGGCACGGTTCCTGGTGAGCGCGGGCAATTTTTTCAGTGGGCGTGAAACAGATTGCAGAAGCAGCGCCGCCCGCCGGGTTAGGCTGCTTTCTATCGTTCGGGGCCGGAACAGACCGAGATGGGATTTCGATGGAGGATTCGATATGACTCCTGACGAGCGGGCGTCCGCTGAGCAGGCGTCCTCGGCAGTGGCGAAGATTCTCAACAACTCGCCGAGCAAGCGGCGTCAGCCGGTGCTGTTTGGCCTGGCGATTGGGTTACTGTGCGTTGTGGCGGTGCTCGTCTATCGGCAGCGTGACGTCTGGGTGGCGGTGGTCACGAATCCCAGCAGTCTCGCACATGCGCAGGGGCAATCGCCGCTGGGCAAAGTTCGGCCGGCTTCCGAGGGATTCCATCCGGTGACGGTCATTCCACGATCGTTTCCGCCGATTACCGATGTGCCGATCGCGACCGCCGCGGAAGCCGACGCGAAGCTACAAGGCTCGGAGTTGGTCTTAGGCATCGTTGTCGGAAACCGGGCTCGAGCCTATCCGATCAACATGCTGACAGGACCGCAGCGCGAGATTATCAACGACACACTTGGCGACGTGCCGATCGCGGCCACTTGGTGACACCTCTGTCACAACGGCATCGTGTATGCCAGAAGCACTCCCGAGCGAATCGTCACGTTGGCCGTGTCGGGCAAACTGTGGAATCACAGCTTGGTGATGGTCGACCAGGAAACGGGCAGTCTGTGGAGTCATCTGCTGGGCCGGGCTATGAGCGGTCCAATGAAAGGTACGAATCTCAAGACGCTGCCGGGCTTGATGACCGACTGGAAAACGTGGCGGCAGATGCACCCGAAGACGACGGTGGTCACGCTTTCGCGCACCTCGAACGACTATCGCCGTGAGTTTTACCGACAACCGGAACGGTTCGTGGTGGGCATCGCCGATGGTAATGCGGCGCGAGCTTAGCCGTTTGATCAATTGCTCAAGCAGCCGGTGGTGAACGATTCGTTCGAGGGCGAACCACTGGTTGTGGTTTTCGATGCTCAGAGCAAAACGGCGTTTCTTTTCGACCGGCGGGTCGGAGGACAGACGGTTGAGTTGACGTTGCATGATGGCCGGCTTACGGATGTAAAATCGGGCGCTGCATGGGACGCGCGTACCGGACAGGTGATTACTGACAGCGCAGTTTCTGACGGGGCGAATGTCGCGGATCTAACACCGACACCGGGCATTGTTTCCTTCCGTCATGTGTGGGAAGTGTTTCATCCGAAGTCTGAGATGTTTCAGGCTCGCTAGATCGTTTCTGGAAAATAGTGTAGCCGTGAAGTCGCTCAACTAAGCCCCGGGACGGCCATTCCGGGGCTTCGCACCGTCGCGCAATGCAGCCGCCACGGTTAGCCAGAGCAGCCAGGGGCCGAATTCAAACCACGTAACGACAGAATCAAAAAACGGCGCGCCCGGATAGCGTGTGCCGAGCACTGGCGTGGTTTCGCAATGATAGCGCAGCCAGAACCGCAGATAGTAGACAAGCACCAGAGCGCTGAGGGCCAGCCACGCTCGACCGCGGACAAAGGGCACGAGCGGCATCGCCCACGTCCAGTACCAGGGGTTCTGCGTGGGTGATAACAGCCAGAACCAGGCAAGGGTGAGAAAGCATGCGCCGAGCCAGTCGGTCGGTTCGTCCGTATTGATGGCGCGCCAAGCCAGCGTCAGCGCGACAACGAGCCAGACACCGGCCATGAGGGCACGGGTGATGAAGAACGCGCTGCGGCGAGGTGACAGATCGAACGCGGCAGCCACCGGCTCAGCGATGGCATCACGCTGCGACTCGCTCACGATGCTGAACCAGGGCAGCCTGTCGGGCGGCGTTTCGGCCTGTGGCCGCAGATTCTCATAGACGACCATGAACAGCAGGTCGTTCATCTCCCAGCGGCCCAAGAAAGTGGCTAAGCCTTGGGTTCGTGCGGCCATGGGAAGCAACACGACGGTCGCCAGCAGTAGAAACGTCACGGCTGCCACGACGAGCTGTCGCAGACCGAACCGCCGCCACACAGTCACGACAAAAAGTGGCGCTAGCACGATAGGATATAGCTTTGCACCGACCCCGAACGCTAACAGCATAGCGGCAGCTAGAATCGCCAAAGTTGGCGGACCGGTCACAGCCGGAGTGTCATCTTCTTTTTTGGGAAATACTGCTCGCGCCGCGACGTAAACGGCTGCGGTGGTCAGAAACAGGGTGATCGAATCAAGATGCCCGCTGTTGGCAAACTCCCTGATAACCAATGGGCACCAAGCGTAAGCAATGCTCCAGCCGACGTGGCGGCATGTGTGGCGAAGTAGCGCGATCACCAGGGCAAGCGTTGCCAGATCGAAGAGCACCAACACGCCTTTCAGGACAGTCATGCGCAGGGTGACCGAGCTGTCGGCGGGCGTGAACCAGGCGCAGGCGGCAAACACGACCTGGCTTACCGGTGGGTAGACCGTCGGCAGCTCGCCGTAGTGGACACGTGACAGGATGGTTAAGAGTGGCGGTTGTTCGTGGCACAGGTCGGAGACTCGCCGCAACTCGTCGGGCAATTCATCCGGCAACTCATCGCTTGCGGATGTGTCTGACTTGAGAGCGGCGACGACTTGTTGCGGCGCAAAGCGAAATGGGCTGACACCTTTTGTACTAACCGCGCCGTCCCACAGGTAGCGATAGATGTCAACTTCTTGGATCGGTGCCGTGGGCAATAGGATGGCGCGAAAGAGCACCGCAGCGGCGACAATCGTCCAAACGAGCCGGCGATTGCTCGGCAGTCGAAGGGCTACCCACAGACCGAGCAGGTGCGAGGCGAAGGCCACGGCCAAGAGTGCGAGCACCGCAACAATCGGACGCGCTAGAAAGTCTTGGCTGTATTCAAATCGTGGACTCAACCGGGCCACGCCCAGATAGGCCAGGGCACTGATGACCGCCGCAACGACAAGAATTGCGTAACTTGCACGAGTCTTTGACGTGCGATCGACCCTCGTCGCTGCGTTGCTCACCGTCCTGTCTCAGCTTCGACGTGGACCGCTTCGATGGGGACCGCTTTGATAGGGATGGGCCGTCGGGTACGCCACATGCCATATTTGGCGATCGTGTAGAGGATCTTACCGCCTGCCTTGATCGATCCGACGAGCGTTCCGCTAATCTTGCTGGCGCCGACGCGGCGCCGATAGGGCACCGGCACTTCGAGCGTACGGAGCCCCGTCGCGGTGGCCTTGATCTGCATTTCGACCGTCCAGCCGAAGTTGCGATCGACCATGCCGAGTTGGCAGAGCGCCGCGTGGTCAATCGCGCGAAACGGTCCCAGATCGGTGTATGTCGCACCAAATAGCCAACGCATAAGAAAGCAAGCGAGCCGATTTCCCCAGACACTTTGTGGTGGCATGGCGCCCGGTTGCCGCTTGCCCAGCAGCCGCGATCCGAGCACGAGGTCTGCCCTGCCCTGTTCGATAGGCCGGACCAATTCGGGAAGCAACTCGGGATAATCGCTGTAGTCGGCGTCCAGGAATACAACGATCTGTGGTGCCACCGCACCGGAGTCGATGAACGTCTGAATCTTGGCCAAGCCCGCCAGGCAGGCGGCGCCGTAACCGGGCTGTGGCTGGTGGACGACCGTGGCTCCCCACTTTCGGGCAACCTGGGCCGTCGCATCGGTCGAACCGTTGTCGACTAAGATCACACGACCCACTTTGGGCAGATCGCCGAACACCAGGGGCAACGATGCTTCCTCGTTGCGGGCCGGGATGACGACCGTCACATGCGAAAGGTCCGTCGCCACACGGTCGGTGGTCTCGACATCCACGTTTTTCAGCCCGATGGCACACATGCCGATTCTCGCGCGAGCGGTTTTGGTTTGAAGCAAATCAGCCGTTGGCGATCGCTCGCTACGGCACACGAACAGTTTATCAAACCACCGGCGTTCGAGGGGAAGGCAATTTGGCAAGGAAGCCGAAAAACTGTGTCGTGTTGCACAACCCTAGCCGCTCGCCGCGGCGAGCGGCTAGGAGTCTCACTAGTCAGGAGTCCCATTAGCGGGTGCCAGAGCCTCCGTACGATTCGCTTGGGCTAACGTAGTC
>CAUYYY010000039.1:0-10118 GCA_963577165.1 Planctomycetota bacterium
CCGACCATGGCTCCACACGTTCCCATCGCAAGAATCCGTCCCCACACGGCCAGATCGATGTCCAGCGCGGGATCTTCCCGCATCGACAACGCGGCGACTGACGGTACCATTCGCAACACCATGAACATCGCGTAGCCGAAATACATCGTGCCCACGGTCACGAACTGTTGACTCCGATACAGTGCCGTCGGGTGCGAGGCAACGGCGGCGGGCGATCTGCTGGTCTCGTTGTTAGGCACGAGCCTCTCCGGTTCGCGAATGTCAGCGGGTGTTGTTCAAAGTCGAAGCCTCGTAGAGTGTGCTTTCGGTAGACAATTCCTCCACCAGCGCCGTCAACGACTGTTCGAGTTCTGTGAGTACTGGATCGTCTGTTCCGCTGCTGTCTCGCTTCCCCGCGACTTCAATGGCGCCACCCACCTGCAGAACAGCCGTCATCGGCGAATGAGGGCCTCCGGTCGTGGAGACGTCAGGCGGGCACTTGCGGCCGTAGGTGTTTGGTCAAAAAACTCCGCGGATGCGGAAGTTTCCGGCATTCCATTTTGCGTCATCCTTGATCAGCGAGTCGACGCCCGTCGAAGACCACTTGGCTGTCCGGGCTAGCGCACTGGATTTGTCGCCGCTGCGCGCGTACTCGGGCGTTTCTTGGGAGACGTTGTCCTTTTGCTTTTTCCTTTCTTGAGTTGCGACGTCTTCGCCGTCTTGCTGGTGTTTGAGGTCTCCGACTCCGCTGCAGCCTCCTTGCGAGTCGCCTTTTTCTTCACCGACGTCTCACCAGTTTTCTTTCTGGCTGACTTTTTCGCCGTCTTGGTCGCAGCTTTCGGCGAGGACTTCTTCTTTTTCTTTATTGATTGGCCTCGTGTCCTCTTTTTCTTGTTTACTTGACCAACGCTTTCCACTGGACCTTCTTCGTCAGAAGCTAGTTCGATGCCGAAGACGTCTCCAAGATCGTCCGTCGTCAATCGTTTGGAGTTACTTTTGCCCGAGCCAACAGGAACCACTATTTGTTGATCGACGAGCTCCTCGTGGTCAACTCCCCGAAGGAGAAAAAGCAACGATGGATCGTCATCAAGTCTTGCGCCGACTCCGTACAGCACGGCTGCGACGTGTTTGCACATATCCGCCCAGTCTGGGCAGTCGCAGTTGAAGTTGATTTCGGCCGGTTTCGGGAATAAACCCCGTTTTCGATCGGCTACGACAGACATGATGTTGCTGGACAAACGGCCCTCCAGCAATTCCAACAACGAACCGATTTGACCGGAGCACTTCTTCTTGATGTCGGCCCACTTCTTTGCTGAAAGCGTGGTAATCTTGACGCGGATGTCGTAGATTTCCGAGCCAGAAACTTTGGCCTCTATCTCGCCTTTCCTGACTGCCAAGTGACAAACAGAACCGTTGCGGACATACGTGCGACCACGTGGAAGGCGATTGTCATAGTCGCTGAACGACTCAAGATGTTCGCACCAGGCCTCGCCCCAAAACGTGCGAGCCATCTTGCGACCTTCGATTGTGATGGGTTGAATGTCAACGCCCGTCTTGCGAAGTGACGCCATCTTCTTTTTTGCTTGAGCGCGCCGTTTCGCGACGGGGACGTAAGGCTTCCATCTTCCGTAGTAAGCCATAGGGGCACTCCATATCAAGGGCAAAGCTAGAGTTCTACACGCTCAACGTCGAGAGACACCATGTCAATCAATTGTTTATCCGACAACTCGGTGAGCATTGTCTCGCCGCCCCGTTCCAGGATTTCGGTTGTAAGTTGTTGTTTCTCGGCAATCAACTTATCGATCCGTTCTTCAACGGTCCCTTGGCATACGAACTTGTGAACCAACACATTTTTCTTCTGACCGATCCGGAACGCGCGGTCGGTAGCCTGATTCTCCACCGCGGGATTCCACCACCGATCGAAGTGAATTACGTGCGAAGCCGCCGTTAGGTTCAAACCCGTGCCACCCGCCTTCAGTGATAGCACAAAGAACGGTGGTCCGTTGCCTTGTTGGAATTGGTCAACCAGTTTCTTGCGCTGTTTGACCGCCGTCCCGCCATGAAGGATCAAACCTGCTCGACCGAAGACATCGACCAGCAGCGATGCGATTGGGCCAGCGATTTCACGGAACTGAGTGAATACCAAGACCTTCTCCTGCCGCGATTTGATTTCTTCGCAGATTTCGACTAGTCGCGAGAACTTACCACTGTCCTTTGCGTTGAAGTCGCCCGTCCCCAGCAACTGACAGGGATGATTGCACAACTGCTTGAACCGCATCAGGTACGAAAGGACGATTCCGCGTCGCTGAATGCCTTCGTGATCTTTAACCGACTTCGCCAGTTCATTGACGAGCTTGGCGTATAGTGCCGCTTGTCGTTTACTGAGTCCGCAGAATGCCGTGACTTCTGTCTTGTCTGGCAGATCGGCAATTACGCTCTTGTCTGTTTTGAGTCGTCGAAGAATGTATGGACCAACCAGCCGACGAAGTGGTGCATACTGCTCTGTCGACCGAGATTCCAGCGACTTGATGAACTTCTTGAATTTCCGTGGTGTTCCCAAGAGTCCTGGACACAAAAAGTCGAACAGCGACCAGAGATCGCCCAATCGGTTTTCAACCGGTGTACCAGTAAGTGCGATGCGCGAGGCAGTCTTCAATTGTTTGACGTATTTTGTTTGTCGAGCCGACGGATTTTTGATCGCTTGGGCTTCATCCAAAATGGCGAGCTGCCAGTTCGTGTCCAGCAACCAAGGTTGACGCGGCAATGTACCGTAGCTGGTCAAAACAACATCGACTCCACGCAACTCGGCTGTTGGGTTGTCTGCTATCGCTGCAATTTCTTCCTTGGTGACTTGAGAGGAATGAACAAACCGGACCGAGAGTGACGGCGCGAACTTATCGATTTCGGCTTTCCAGTTACCAAGGAGCGACGCCGGAAGAACAAGCAGCGAAGGGTTCCGAGTCCTCTTCTTCTTGAGAACCAACAAGAGCGCGATTACCTGAATCGTCTTGCCCAAGCCCATGTCGTCGGCGAGGCAAGCTCCCAACCCCAGGTCGCTTAGAAACGCGAGCCAGTTGACGCCGATCGCTTGGTAGTCCCGGAGTGTTGCGTTCAGCGCTTTTCCCGGATTGGCAGCGGTCAAGTGTCCCGGACTCCGCATGTCGCGAAGCATTTGTCCCAGCCAATCGCCAGCGTCGACAAACGACCAGATTTCTTGCTCAATACCGGGCGGTTCGTCGCCTAGTTCGGTCGGCGCCCCGGCCAGCAGGCGCATACCGTCACCGAACGACAATCCATCGACGGCATGTTTTTCGACCGCCTTCCAATGCGACAACGCCTGCTCAAGTCGCTGACGATCGACTTCGACCCATTGCCCCTTGATTAGCACCAAACCGTCGTCATTATCGAGCAGTTCCTGGAATTCTTCTCGCGTAAGCTCTTCGTCGCCGAGCGCGATCTGCAATCGAAAGTCGAGCATTTCATCGACGCCGAGTCTTTCCTGCTTCGTGTCGCCGATCGTGATGCCGACTCGTGGTCGCGGACGCTTTTTCCACCAATCCGGCACGCGAACCGTAATGCCGCTTTGCTCCATCACGGCCACGTCTTTCAAGAACTGGTACGCCTCGGCGGGTGTCCATGCAAGCGGCTGGTAGATGTCACCCGATTCGACCAGTTCGCGCAAAAATCGGCTCGACTGCGATGCCGCTTCGATGGGAGAAAGAAGTTTGATCAATGCATCCTTGTCCTTGGCTCCGGCATACTGCTCCAAAGCCTTTCCGAGCGGTTGATACTGTGATTTCTCGTGGTTTCCGGATGTGATTGGAGCGTAGGTGGCCAGGAAGGCAAATGGATAATCGGGATCGCGGCGGTTCTCGGCAAGGTGCAAACAGACGCGGCCAACTTGGTGCCACGAGGGGAAACGCGTTTCGAGGAATTCGGAAAGCGAAAGTTTGCTCGACTTGAGTTCGTCCCGAAACCAATCGTTCAGCTCGTGCCACAGACCCTCCAGCAGGTCGCGCGAAATATACTCGGCGCCGAACATGGGCGGCACATTTAGCAGCATGCTCAACAGGCCAGCTTCGCCTAGTGCTGAGACCGTTCCCAGCGAGTTAGCGGAATCATCTGACAACTGACACACTTTGTCGATAAAGCGACTGGCAAAACTGCCCCAATACCGAACGGACACAGCTGCCGAGACACTGGAACCTCGGCCGTTGGAGTGTGTAGCCAGCTCGATGAGTCCAGCAGCGCTGGAATCAGAGAAAGCCCGAGAGAGTGTACTTTCGGCATCGCTTCGTTTTCCGCGATTGTTTGTTCCAACAACACTCGTCTTGCAGGGAACGTTGATCTCGTCGTTGATGAAGATTCGTCCGGCGGGCGACACCGCCAACTCAAGAGTCACAGTGGGTCCCTCCTTGTGGGAGTTGCGTAACGCTCAGCTTTTTTTACAGCAATTTGCACAACGTGTGCAAGCCAATATTTGAAACGCTTGTTCGTGCAACGTGCCCGCCACTTCGTCGAGATGGAAACCATGGCCTTCCGACCTCTGACTGCGCGGAAACTTGGTGTTCCATGACTGATCATCGGACAAGAGTTCGCGGTTCAGCGCTCCAAATCATCCAACAACTGGTCGATAACGGATTCTTCATCGACTGCAACACCGCACTCTTTGATCTTTGCGGCGAGATCGGGATCCCATGGCGACTCCGAAAGCGGAGGCTTGAGTTTTCGTTTGTTGTGCGAGGAGACTTGATGATCGGCAGCCGTGTATCGCCACGGGATGAATCCGAATTTTCCGTGGATGCGTCCAGCGATTCTCAATCCGCCCCAGTCAAAATCACCGTGGTAGTGGATCTGATAGCCGGCGGCCGTAAGTTGGCTCAACAGCCCTAGCGAGGCAAGGCTGGGGTTGCCTTCGACGCATGCCAAGGGCGGACAGCGCGGACCGTGTCGGTCCGACGCGGCGGCGATCACGCTGGGATTCTCACAGACATAGAGTTTGGCAGCGCCACTTGGCTTGATGAACGACGGTGGATCGCAACGCAGATGTCGAAACAACATCCGGCACGGTAGCCCGGCAGTCGCGTGATCTCGAAGCATCCGGTCCGTGACACCATCACCTTCGACCGGTAAGTTCAGAACCAACGCACTCGAAGACAGCTCGTCGGTTACCAGTCCGACCTTCGCGAAGATCCGTTGGCGGCCCGCTGCCTTGGCTTGATATCGCATCGAATAGTCGGCGGCAATCAAACGTGCGAGCAACCCGCCGAGTCTCGTTGACCTATCCAACGCGTGAGCATCACCAAGTCGATTCGCCGCGAAGATCGCCAAAGGCATCGGATCGACTGGAAGATCATTCATGATTGCCATGGCCGAACGCAGCATACTCCGTGCGGTTTGCGGATTGCCCCCACTCATTCTGGCCAACTGCCCCGACCGATGCAGTTCGACGACACAATCGATCAGACGCTGTTTGCCCGCGGCGCGCAACAACACGTCGCTGATAGCTTCGTCCCACGCTTGTTGATTGGCGGCGCGGATTGCTTTCCGGTTCGCGATCGGCTCCGCCACGGATAAGCGGACCAATGACTCAAGCGATTCAAAACGTCCCGTGTTCGTAACGATCTGATTAAACTCATCAAGATCGATCGTAATGCTTCGTCCCTTTGATTTGGAACCCGTTAGGGCGACGATCTCGTGGCGTTGGCTTGTCGTAAGATTGGTAAGTCGACAACGGCCGGTGAGAGTTTCGCCTTGCCGCAGCTTTTTCGACAATCGATCGCGTAGTGGCGAGCAGTCGCCGTTCAAGAGCGAAACCAACGGATCAGTCACGTTCGTCCTTTGAGTCATTGAACAAAGACAGCGTCTTCGCTTCTTCGGCGTCTTCACGGCTGATGGCATCACGAAGCTCGCGACCGTTCCATAGGAAAACGCGGTTTACCACGGCGTTAAATTCCGGGAATCGATCGAGCTGGCAGATTGCGAGTTGACTGACGCCCGGATACATTCCCCATTCTGTTTCGCTCGTCATCACGACATCCAACTTAAATGCTTCGATTAGCTCCATGCAGCCCTCGCGACCATCGGAACTGACACCGGCAAACGCTTCGTCGAGCAAAATGAATCTTGGTGCAAGCGGATCGGCTGTTTGATAATATGCGGCCGTCGCCGCGAGCTGCGGCAAGGTCAACGCGATCGCCTTTTCACCCCCGCTGCCACTACCGTAAGTGCGACGCGTGAGCCGTTTCCAGGCAGCGTCAGGTCCACTACGGCGCTCAATGATGATGCGATGCCAAAGCCGATAGTCAAGCGCGGCAGCGAGATGTTCCGCCCATGATTCGGTTTGCTCGCTCTCACGCTGTAAACGAATCGACTGCTGCAAGAATCGTTTGATCTGATCGCGCTCGTCCGCGGACCAAGTCGCCGACGTAGTTGACAATACTTCGCAAGCTTCGGATAGTCCTGGCGGTCCATCCTCGGCCTGTTGCCATTTAAAACGCATCTGCATGCCGGTCCTTAGCGGTCTCCGCGATACCTCGCGCGTCATCGACGCGATCAACTCCGAAGCGCTCTGCATGCCGACGCGTATTCCTTCGGCAACCTCGCCCAAAAGGTATTTTTCCAACACATCTTGTTCGCGATCGTCCAAGATTTGTTTTCGACTTTCGATCTCGGAATTCAGTTTCGTGACGGCCTTCCGCGGCGGTAGCGATTCGCCTTGCAGGGTCAGTGTAACGACTTGCAATCCGTCACGAAGGTGATCGGCGCTGATTGAGAACTCGCTCTGCGTGAGGACTGATATCTTTCTCGGTGACAGCCAGAGATTTTTCGACTGACAACAAGTCATCATCGTTTTGGTTTTGCCGACCCTCGTTTGAGTCACGCTGCCGGCGCCGCTGCTCCAGTCGTTGTATGAGTGATTCGGCGTCTTTTCCAATCGTCGATTCCAGCTCGGCAATGCGTTTCTGCTCGCCCGCAAATTCGGTCCTCGAATCCTGTAGTTGTCTTACCGAGCCATCATATTGGGTCGACAGTTGATCGACGCCTTGCAGCGCGTGACTGGACGCAGTCGTTGCATTTTGAAAGGCGTCGACGCGTGCCCGGAGCGTCCGTACCTTGTCCCGGTAACTGGCGATCACGGATTGCAACTCAGTCGCGCGCGTTTCCCAACCGATCAACCCGAAGTCACCCGCATCGGCCTCTCTCTGGGCGACCAACGTTTGCGCTTCTTCGCGGCGCTGAACCTCGTTTTCCTGTAAACGTATCAATTCTGCCGTCGCCACATCAACGTCTTGCAAAGACGCATCAACGCGAATCGAGGCTTGCGTAAGAGAACTTGTGTTTGGAAAGGACTTCAACAAATCCTCGACTGACGCTTGTCGCACGTCGATGTCCTCGATCTCGGCGCGCCGCAAGTCTCGCTGATCGGCAAGCGTTGTTAGTCTCGCGTCAATCCGTGAAAGTCGGAACTCTCGAAAGCGATCGCGGATTTCGCGGCCAATGAATTGAGGCTCCTCTTTTGCCCAATTCCCCGCTAACGGTCCGTTTCTCCAACGCCCGTCCACGGTGACCCAAGTCTCGCCCGCTCCTTCGCCGACGCCAATCACGTCGAGCAGTCTTTCCACGATCCCAGTTTCCAGGCCGCATGAAGTAATCGCCGACTCATCGGGCGCAACGACACGTGCGAGGCGGCGCGATTCTGGTTGCATCGGCATGTCGACCGACAGGAGCTGCACATCACAAACTCTGTCCGTCAGGGAATCGTGAGAAACCAATTGGCCATCGGGAGTAACCCACGCATCCAACAAACCGGAATCTTCCAAGGCGGCTTCCCAGCCGGCCAGCTCGGCGGTTGGGATCGTTGGCTGGAATTCGATCAGCCGCCAGAGCGGTGCGCCAGTCAACGTTTGCCGATGCGATTGATCTCGAAGAAATCGACTGGGTGGAAGAACAGGATCACCCGCACGCAAGCTCGACTGCTCATGACGCAGCGTGATCTCTTGCGCTTCGATCGTTTCGATGATCGTTTGAAGACTCGATCGCTCGTCAGCCAATTGGCGATTGATTCCCGATGCGGCGGCTTGTAGAAACGGAAGTGACGGATCGGCATCGGACGGGCCGTCGGCGGCACTTCCTTCGACCCATTGTTGCCAGGCATCGAACCAGTCGGGTGGAGTCGGCAAGAACGCATGCAAGATCGCCGCCGACTCGTGCCACGCGAGGATCGCTTGCCAGAGTTCGTCGCGAGTCGTGTCGAAGTGTTCGCGCGCGGATTGAAGCTGGTCCTTTCGCTGGCGAACCTGCAATTCGCCGCGTTCGACCTCGCGGCGCGCGTGCGAGAGCCGGGACTGAGCCTCGGCGATTTCTTCAGTCAACTCCGCTAACCGCTCGGCGGCTCGATAAAATCTGTCGGCTTCCTGCTGCAGTTTCTTCTCAACGGTTTTGTAGCTTTCGTGCTGGGTTGAGTCAAAAGAGTCGCCTGTCAACAAGTCGCCCAGCCACTGGCGATGCCGGTTTTGCAGTGATGCCGGAGCAACATGGCGTCGCGCCTCCTCGGATGCTTCCAAGGCCGTAGCGCCCGTCGCTCGCACGACCTCCAGCGCCTGGTCCGATTGAGCCTTCGCGATGTGGAGTTGGTCATCCCATTGTTGCAAGTTTTTCTTGGCAGCCTCCACGCGATCTTTGAGTTTCGAGACCGACTGACGAAGCTGGTCCAACCTCTCGGCGCCTCGCATTTCGGGACTCTGTTGCAGCTCTTCGATCGCGGCTTGGTCCGATTGGATTGCGATGTGAAGCTCTTGCTTGCGGCTACCAAGTCGTTCACGCTCGATGGTTTGCTGTTCCAGTTTCTCGCCAAAGGATCGAAGCTTCCGTTGGGCAGTTTCATATCGGCTGTTGGCGGATGTCAGAGTCTTGATGGCCCGCAGTGCGCCTCGACGAATATGATCGCGGTAAGGTCGCATAAACGACCGCACGTCGGACAGCATCTGTTGGTCGCATGCAAGCGATGTGCGGAACTCGTCCAGCTCGCGGAACGCCTCGGCAGCATCATCCAGTAGCGATTGACGAAGTGGTGGAAGCGAGATGCGCAGCCCCTTTTCCATTTGGTCGATGTCCAGTTTCTCGGCCAACTTGGGTTGCCGAAGTTGCAACAGCAAGTCGATCAGCGGCTCGTAGCGATCGCCCAAACGAAACAATGTCTCATCGACTACGCGGCGGTATTCCGTTGCAGTCTCGATCACTTGGCCCTTGCCGTCGAGTGCTTCCGCGAGTGCCCGCTGCGTGAGCGGAACGTTATCGGCCGTTTTCAAGATAAGGTCACGGTCAATGCGGCGCGGAGTGACAAAGAACCACGACTTCATGGCTCCACCGCGTACCGCGCGAATGCCCATGCCAAGTGTTATAAAATGTTCGCCGTTATCGTCGCCGTTATCGACGCTGTTATCAACGCGGCCAAACTCGAGCCAACTATAGCCGGTCGCACTGTGTTGGTCATCGCCGAGCACATTCCATGCAACTTGTCGTGTCGCGTCCCGGTCAGGCTCGACGCGCGTCGGGCTTAGCGAACCGTCCAACAACAGCGGCAATGTCATGGCAAGGACACGACTTTTGCCCGTTCCGTTGGTTCCACGAAGTAACAGTCGTCCGCCGGAAAACGGAAACCGCTCATCCTCGAACAAAACAGATTCATGAGACCTGCCCGTAGCGGTTGCCAGCGGATCTCGGTTGGAATCGGCAACTCACCGCTCAAGATTCGCTGAGCGGCCTGTTCTAAACGCTCTGACTCACTGGGCAACGTGGTTCTCATCAGGTCACCTCCGGAACGCTGGCGACTCGATATCGGGCAATGGCTGGGCGGGGTTCGACGTGCTCGCCCCGCAACTCCACAAGGTTCAACGACCTCAACAATGCGATCGCATCGTTGGCCAGACGTCGGCTTCCTTCCGGTGTATCGCATCCCTTCCGCCAGTGCTTTTGATGTTCGCGAGCGAGCAGCGACATTTGCTCGTTGACTTCGGCGATCGAAACTCGCCAAGCAACCGGTTGCGGAAAAACCGTCAGAGCCGAATTGCCGGCACAGCCCTGAGGTCGGTGTGCGCACTCGGTTCCCGGCCATCCCGCGGATTGCCTGTTTTCAG
>CAUYYY010000040.1:0-10041 GCA_963577165.1 Planctomycetota bacterium
CGATCTTCTGCCTTATCGGCGCGGCCTGGTTTTGCTGGCGTCTGCTGCTGCTCTCGCTGATCATTGCCCCGTTGGCCGCCTATTTGGTCAACCGGCTTGCCAAAACTCTCAAACGGGCGAACCGTCGCGCCATGGAAGAGCTGTCTCATATTTACGACAATCTTTCCGAAACATTCGGCGGGATCAAGGTCATCAAGGCCTTTACCTCCGAACCGTACGAACGCCAGCGATTCCACGCGACCACCAAGAAGTATTTTCAAAAGGCGATGCGAATTGTCCGCTACAATTCGCTTGTCAGTCCGCTCACCGAAGTGATGGGCATCATGATTGTGGTCGTGGCGATTTTGGCCGGCGGCTATCTTACGCTCAACCAAGAAACCCATTTACTGGGCATCCGCATGAGCGACCGTCCGCTCGAACTCGCCACGTTGTTAGCGTTTTTCGGCATGTTGGCCGGCGTGAGCGATCCGGCCCGGAAAATTTCGGATGTCTTTAGCAATTTGCAAGCTGCCGCGGCCGCCAGCGATCGCATCTATGAAGTTCTGTATACGCTGCCCGCGATTACCGATCCCGAATCTCCGCAGCCGCTGCCACGTCACAGCAAGTCGCTCGTGTTTAAGGATGTCAACTTCAGCTACCAGCCGGACAACCCGGTGCTCGAAGGCATCAACCTGGAAATCGCCCACGGCGAGACGATCGCCATCGTGGGTCCCAACGGTTGCGGAAAGACAACGCTGGCGAATCTCGTTCTCAGGTTCTTCGATCCGGTCGAGGGGAGCGTGCGGATCGACGAGGTCGATGTTCGCGACGTCCGCATCCGCGATCTCCGACGTCAAATCGGCCTGGTCACACAAGAAACACTCCTCTTCGACGATACGATCCTTGCCAACATTCGCTACGGCCGGCCCCAGGCGACCTTCGACGAGGTCGTCGACGCTGCCCGCCGCGCGCATGCCCATCGCTTCATCAAAGACAAACTCGACGACGGCTATCACACCCTGACCGGACCGGGCGGGGCCAAGCTCTCCGGCGGACAACGCCAGCGGATCGCGCTGGCGCGTGCCATGCTCCGCGATCCGTCGATCTTGATTCTCGACGAAGCAACGAGCCAGGTCGATTTGGAGAGCGAGCAGCTTGTGCATCAGGTGCTCGAAGAGTTCATCCGTGGCCGCACGACCATGATCATCACGCACCGGCTATCGACCCTGGCACTGGTCGACCGCATCGTGGTGATGGACCACGGAAAGATTCTCGATGTCGGGACACACCATGAATTGACCGATCGATGCGAACTCTATCGCCGACTCTATCAGGTCGATTTCAAAGCGAGCGCGTAACAGGTCCTTCAGCAGTAGAAAGCACCCCGGCTGCTTTCCAGCACGACATTCCTACACCCCTGTCGTCAGAAGCAGCCGGGGTGCTGATACTCTCAATGTCCGTGCAACTCGCTCTTAATCCTTCGCTCGTCTCGGAATGGTGAACGAGTAGAGAACAACAACCGCGCCGGCGGAGATCAAACTCCAAGGCGCCCAGGCGGGAGGCAAGATTTCGCGGTGCTCAGCTTCCACGTTATGGTCCTCCGCCTTCGTGACGAGGATCGCTCTGTCGATCGCCAGGCACTCGGCTCCTAGAATGCAGCAGTAGATGCCCGCCGCCAAAAAAAATGCACGCCACATTGCTCTGCTCCTATTTTCTTCTTTGCCGTCGAGAGATTTCCCTTGCTCTCTATCGACGCTGCTTCAGCCCTCTCTGTACTCTGGACAGCCGGAGCCAATACCAGGCCCCCAATACTCAAGACCCAGATGGTGACGATTATCGCAACTGAAACGATGACAACGCGCGGAGACAACGGTTGGGCCAGTGCGGGGAAAAAAATGGAGGTGGGAAAATGGGACATGTGTCCGCGCAAGCCCGACTCGGCTGGCCGAGCAGCCCGTCGGAAGCCGTGAAATGAGTTAATTTTCAGGTTTATACCGTTTTGTGACCGACTGAGTCCCTGGGCCACAGGGCGGCTCGCCTCGGCGTTTTCTTGCTAAATCCGGCCGCAACAATTACTATCGAAGATATCCCCTCGAAAAACGGGGACTGGCTTCCGAACTGTCGCGGAAATCCCGGGAGCCAAAAACCGACGAGGGTGCCTGTCCCCTTTTTTCGACCGGATACTTGTTCAGTGAGGAGACACGTTTCATGGTTTGGCGGAATATTACGCTTGCCTTTCTGTTGATTTTCGTGGCCACATCGCTCGTGGTCACGTTGCCCAACCCGGTCGTCGCCCAAGACGATGGGGATGGAGACGGCGATGGCAACGGCGATGGCAACGGCGACGGCAGTACCATCGGCGTCGGATCGACCTCGGGCGTGTCGATCGATGCCGAAGGTGTTCTCCGCCGCCAGGCGTTTACCGATCCTACCGGAGAGCTGCGACGACAGCGTCAGGCGCAGGCTCGCGCCCAATTGGACCGTGATCTCACCGCGAGCTCGAAGCTGCGCAAGATATCGCTCAACCGACTCGAAGCGGCACTGGCCCAGCGCCTAGCAAACCAACAGGGCCCCACCGACGTGATGCGCCATTTGGCCGGGCTCCTACGCCTGCAATACGTCTTCTTCTACCCCGAAACGGGCGACATTGTCCTCGCCGGACCTGCCGAGGGCTGGTTCGACGATTGGTCGGGCCGCGTACTGGGTATCCGAAGTGGCCGGCCTGTGCTCGAACTGCAAGATTTGATCGTCGCACTTCGCGCCTATCCACCGAGCGGCGAAAAAGCGGGGCAGGTCTCCTGCTCCATCGATCCGACGCCCGAAGGGCTTGTCCGCTGTCAACAGTTTTTACGACAATTCAGAGGTCACATTACGCCCGCGACCGATACTGCGGCCATCGTAGCCGGCATGCGGCGCAGTCTGGGCATGCAGGAGATTACGATTACCGGAATTTCGCCCAACACGCATTTTGCCGAGATCATGGTCGAGGCCGACTATCGAATGAAGCTCATCGGCATCGGCTTGGAAATACCGCCGGTTTCGCTGCGAAGTTACGTGGCCCTGGCCAATCCGGCGACGGTCAGTCGCAAAGCGTTGCTGCGGTGGTACTTTGTTCCAGACTATCAGTGCGTTTGCCTCAGCGACGACGAGATGGCGATGGAGCTGGTCGGCGACGGGGTCAAGCTGATCGGCGCTGATGAAGTGGTCGGCCAAGACGGCCGTCGAAATACTGCCGATCGCGCGAGCCGAGCGAGCCAGGCGTTCGTCACCGGCTTCACACGAAAATACCCCAAGCTCGCGGCCCAGTCGCCCGTTTATGCCCAACTGCGAAACCTCATCGATCTGCTGGTCGCGGCCGCCTTCATCCAAGAACAAGACTACTACGGGCAATCGGGCTGGGCGATGGACACCTTCGCCAGCGAGGCGGCCTATGCGGTCGAAACGGGCCATGCGCCCAAACGCGTGGCAACCGCGGTCAACGGTCTCTGGAAAGGCAATACGCTGATGTTGCCCATCGGCGGCGGCGTCACGATCCAGGCAGAAGAGGCGCTAATAGGCGACAATCTCCTGGTCGATGAAAAGGGCCTGGTCGACGAGGCGCGTCAAAAGATCGACATTAAGTCACTGCCCAAAGACCAATGGTGGTGGGACTAGCGCTGCATCAGCCGTAGGCGGAAACGGGTAGCGCCGACACTCGTCCGGCAGTTCGCTTGGCAATATTTGTTCGCATGATCGGACGAGTGTCGGTGTCACCCTGGCGACAAGAAGCGGATACGCAACAGAGCCGGAAAACCTCCCGCGCTGCGCACACCGACACCTGTCCGAATTCGTCTGTCTGGTGGCAACACCTATTGCGGACAGGTGTCGGTGCTATCCGCTGGTCCAAGGACGGCGATCTTAACGCCAGTGCACCGCGTTCAGATTGGCTACCGAATCAAATCATCCGACAAGGCCGCACCGATATCGCTTATTGAGTTAGAGAACACCTTGCCCCCGCGACCAATGACCACGTCAAAGGGCAGCGAGTTTACCCCAAAGACGCGGACAAGTTCGCCGCCCCATCCACCCGACTCACGGACATTGTTGAAGGGTATTCGATATTCTTGGACAGTCGACCTGAACAATTCCTTGTTATGGTCGAGATGTACAAACGATATCTCAACCTCACCCGCATCGTACTTCGACAACGCGCTTATGTGGGACGGCATTTGACTTATACATGGACCGCACCAAGTGGACCAGAAATGAAGCACAATCAGTTTGCCTTTTAATTCTCCGGACACAATCCGACGTCTAGAGACCGTGGTGGCATCGATGTCCGGCGCGACATCTCCTTTTCTAAACTTGGGCTCGCTGCTCATAGCCGCACTCAGGTGTGCAAGTATTTTGGCGGCGTCATCGGTACTTTCTCGGATGCCAACGCCATCGCACCATGTCCGGATAAGTCGTTGATCCAAGAGGGAAATAGACTCATCGTGTATCAGTGTGTGGACTGTTTTGGCAGCTTGTGAGTCACCACTTCCAGCTAACGCACTATTTGAAATAAAACGCACCAATGGGTCGCGATGCCGTGTCATCGTACTACATACCGCCTGGCTGCTCTCGTGAGCAAGCACTGGAATCAGAATTCTAAAGGAAGTGGTGTTCGGCTGATCGCTGAGTTGTTCGACCATCGTCGCAACTTCAGGTGGTACCGGGTCCAAGTTGTCAGCAAACTCACGTACCGCGATTCTGGTACTTTTGTCAATTGGCACGTCGCGTTTATCCAGAATCTTCTTGAACTCATCGACCGGGAGAGCATCACCGCTTGCGGCAGAGCCAGCCTCGGCGTCGACAGCCGCGTCTCGAGAGTCTCGCTCCGAACAACCGACGACGAGGACACAGAACGCAACAAGCAGCAAAAGAGTTGCACGTACTGTTTGAGTTCTCATGAGAATCCCTCCGAATAACTTGAACGTCCTCAGCCCATGGTAAAGCCGTAGCTTCGAAAATCACACAGCCTCGCACTCCGTCCAGCGGGTTTTCAGACGCCTAATTGTCGTCAAGTGTGGTCATGTAACAAGGTCGTGCCTTGACCTCGGACCCAGTCCCCAATTATCGGGTGCAAGTCATCCGAAGACAAGAGCGAGACGCGTGGGCCTCGCGGGGCTCGGCCCACCCTACACGCGCTAACGGAACACCGCGGAGGGCGTTCCCTACAGCCTTCTTGCCGGAACTGCGTCACCGCTTGTTCCGGCCTACGTGCTTTTCAACTCGGCCACAACTGTGGCGGCGGCTTGCTCGCCACTCTGGATGCACTGCGGCACGCCCACGCCTCCGTAGGCGTTTCCCGCCAGGGCCAGCCCGTGGTGCGACGCGGCCCGGGATCGGATGCGCTCGATTCGCTCGATATGCCCCAGGTGATATTGCGGCATCGCACCTCGCCAGCGGCTGATCCGCGCGAAGATCGGCTCGCCATCGATGGTCAGCAGGTCGACCAATTCCTCGACGGCGATTGTCCGCAATGCGTCGTCGTCGAGATCGACCAGATCGGCTTGACATGCCCCGCCGATAAAGACGCGAATCAGTTCGCACCCCTCGGGTGCCCGACCGGCATATTTGACGCTGGAAAAGCTGGCCGAAAGAATCTGCCGCCGCTCGATCTGGGGCACGACAAATCCGAAACCATCGAGCGGATGTCCGATTTGTGAGCGACTGTATCCGAGCGAAACGATCGCACACGACGCGCAGAAAATCTGCTCCAATTCGGCAGCCAACTCGCGGTCCAGACGACCGAGCAACGTCGCCGCCCGATGCGCGGGCGTGGCCACAATCACGCCGTCCGCCTCGATCGTTCTCGGCTCGTCACCGGCAATCGCAATCGACCATTTTCCCGCTTCGTGCTGAACGATCTGCTCGCGTTGGGTGATTTGCTTGACGGCGGCGTCCAGGCGAACCGAACCGTCAGGCAGACGGTCGGCCAAGGCGTCGACCAGCGACGACATCCCTTCTCGCGGCGTGGTGAACATGGAATAGCGGGCGGCGCTCTCACGTTTATTCGCCTTGGTTGCCTTGGCCGCTCCGCGACGCGCGCCGCGGATCAAGCTGCCATATTCCTGCTCCATTTTAACGAACCGTGGCATGGCCGCCCGTACGCTCAGCTTTTCCGGGTCGGCCGTATAGATGCCGCCCACCAGCGGCTGCGCCAGTCGCTCGTACATTTCACGGCCAAAACGGCGCGTGGCGAAGGAGGCCAAACTTTCGTCGGCGCCGGAACCTGTGCGGACAAACCACTCAGCGGCCAACCGCATCTTGCCGCGCCAACTGAGGATCGGCGTGGTGAGCACCGGCCAGAGCCGGCTCGGCGCCATGATCAGAAACCCCTCGGGAATGCTTTCCAATCGACCGCGACAAACGACGAATGCCCGGCGGTGGGCGTCGTTGGTCTGCGAAAGTTGTTCTTCGATGCCCAGCCGGCGACACAAATCCAGGGCGTACGGAATGTTGGTGATAAAATTGTCGGCACTCCGCTCGATGAGAAACCCATCGTGGCGGACCGTCTCGAGTACGCCGCCCAATCGGTTGCTTGCTTCGAGCAGCGTGATCTTCACCGACCGATCGAGCTCCGACAGCCGGTGTGCGGCCGCGAGCCCCGTGATTCCGCCGCCGATCACCACGACGTGTTTCTGTGATTCGGCTGCTGCACTCATGATAAAAAAACCTCGGCGGGTGCCGGGGAAGGAGCCTAGCAGTCTGTCGATAAAGTGCTTTGGAAGCGAGGTTGTGAGATTTGGCCGAGTGCAAGGCGTAAAATCGCAGGCATATCCAGGAGATACGTCGAGGTTTTACAACGCAGCAATCGGCCAAATCTCACGACCGTAGCCCAAATGACTTTATCAACGGGCTGCTAAGGCGACGGCCCCGCTCCGCACGGTGGCATCAACTCGTGGTGGCCGGCACAAGCCCCATGGTTATGTCTCGGGGCCGTCGTCAGGACTCCTTCCCCGCCACCCGTTGGGAACCAGTAAAACAAAAAAAGCCGCGCCCGACCACCGATGAGGTCCGACGCGGCTTGGATCGAATCTCACTAAATATCGTAATACAGACAGAATTCGTACGGATGCGGTCGCAATCGCAACGCATCAACTTCATTCTCTGTCTTGTAACTAATCCATGTGTTGACCACATCCTCGGTGAACACGTCGCCACGCAGCAGGAACTCGTGATCACGCTGCAAAGCCGCCAGGGCCTCGTCGAGCGAGCCCGGGGTCTTCGGCACTTCGGCCAACTCTTCCGGAGCCAGATCGTAGATGTCCTTGTCGAGCGGATCGCCCGGATTGATCTTGTTCTGGATCCCGTCGACCGTGGCCATCATCAGCGCCGAGAAAGCCAGGTACGGGTTGCAGCTCGGATCGGGGCAGCGGAACTCGACCCGCTTCGATTTCGGACTGGCGCTGTACATCGGAATACGGCACGCGGCCGATCGATTCCGTTGCGAATACGCCAGGTTGACCGGCGCCTCGAAGCCCGGCACCAACCGCTTATAGCTGTTGGTCGTCGGGTTGGTGAACGCCAACAGCGCCGGAGCGTGACGCAAAATACCGCCGATGGCGTGCATCGCCATATCAGAGAGGCCCGCATACCCGCTACCCGCAAACAGCGGCTCGTCGCCCTTCCATAGCGAGATATGCGTGTGCATCCCCGAGCCATTGTCGCCAAAGATCGGCTTCGGCATGAACGTCACCGTCTTGCCATGCAGGGTCGCAACGTTCTTGACGATGTACTTATACATGCACATGTCGTCCGCCATTTTGACCAGTTCACCGAACCGGAGATCGATTTCCGACTGGCCGGCCGTACCGACCTCGTGGTGCTGAGCCTCAACGCTCAGACCACAGTCGACCATCGTCTGCATCATCTCGTTGCGAATTTCCATCATCTGATCCGCCGGCGGAACCGGGAAGTAACCTTCCTTATGCCGCAGCTTGTAACCCAAGTTCGGCCCCTCATCGGTGCCGCGATTCCATTCGCCCTCGATACTGTCGATCAGGTAGAAGCCCGAGTTCGGCGTTTGATCGAAGCGAATATCATCGAAGATAAAGAACTCCGATTCCGGACCGATGTAGCACGTATCGGCAATGCCCGAGCTTTTCAAATAATTGGCGGCCTTCCGTGCCACGTTACGCGGATCCCGCGTGTAATCCTCGCGCGTGATCGGATCCTGAATGTTACAAATCATCGACAGCGTCGTCAGACTCATAAACGGGTCGAGGACGGCCGTCTCCGGCTGTGGCAGCAGAAGCATGTCGCTTTCGTTGATCGCCTGCCAGCCGCGGATGCTCGATCCGTCAAAACCGAGGCCATCTTCAAACACGTCTTCGGCAAGCTTGTCGACCGGAATCGTAAAATGCTGCCAGATGCCGGGGAAATCCATAAACCGGAGGTCAATCGCCTTGACGTCCTTTTCGCGGCACAGAGCGAGTACTTCCTTAGGAGTCACTGTCTCCAACCTTTCCACAACAAAGTTTTACAAGAGGCGTTGTCACCATCGCCAGAACATGTCTGTCCCCAAGCGGCGATACCTTTGGCAGCGCCTCACGCATGGGCAGACCCGTCGAATATTCCCTTGTGCGTAAAGTAATCTCGATGCCAAACACAAAATTGCCGAGCCCGCATCATAGGCAATAATCGCTGGATTTCAATCGGGTTGCGCGGATTTGTCCACGTTCGATGAACTCTTCCCAAGGCCCTTTCTTGCCCGGTTGTTAAGCAATGCCTGAACAGCAATACGGCAGGCCTCAGTTCTCGCCTGGCGGATTCGCCCCGCCGGCGGCCGGCCAAGAACGTCAAGATAGGCAACTTGGTGTGCCCGAATGACTGAAGGCTGTAGGGAATGCCCTCTGTGGCATTCCGTTGCACCTGAGTGTGGAACGCGTGTTCCCGGCGGCGCGGAACGGCACGGAGGCACATTCCCTACAAGCCCCAGCCACCCGATCTGTGTCACGGGTTTCGTGAATACTCGCTACAATGAGCCCCGCCGCCGGTCGGCCAAGTACCGTGCCCAGCCGCCGGGTCGCTACTCTAGCCACCGATTTCACCGGGAGCCAAGCAAATGATTTCACGCCTGCCCGCTCTTCTCTACGGCCTCGCAGCTTACGTCGCCTTCCTGGCGGCGATCCTCTACGCCATCGGTTTCCTGAGTAACTGCGTCGTGTCGAAATCGATCGACTCGGGCACGCCGGCCCAGCTCGGTGAGGCCGTGATCGTCAACGTACTCCTGCTGTTGGTCTTTGCAGTGCAGCACACAATCATGGCCCGTCCCGCGTTCAAAGCCTGGTGGACGCGCATCATTCCGCGCGCGATCGAGCGCAGCACGTTCGTGCTCGTTGCCAGCCTGTTGTTGATGCTCCTCTTCTGGCAGTGGCGGCCGCTGCCGGAAACCGTATGGAGCATCGACCCGCCGGCCTTGCGAACTATCTTATGGTGCGTTTGCGGACTCGGCTGGGCGATGGTCTTTTACAGTTCGTTTCTGATCGACCACTTCGATCTGTTCGGCTTGCGACAGGTTACGCTGTACTTTCTCGGAAAAGAAGGTTCCCAGTCAAAGTTCGTCGTGCGATCTTTGTACCGGTGGATCCGGCATCCACTGATGGCTGGATTCATGCTGGCATTCTGGGCGACGCCCGACATGTCGCAAGGCCACCTTCTCTTTGCCCTGGTTTCGACGGCGTACGTTTTCTTCGGCACCTTCGTCGAAGAGCGCGACCTGCTGCAACTTCTCGGCGAAGACTATCGGCGCTACCGCCAGCAAACGCCGCTGCTGATCCCCTGGACCAAACGGCCCTAGAGCACTGCTCGATTGCAGCACCCCGGCTGCTGACGAATAGGCTTAGGAGTTGCATCCTCTCAAACGCCAGCAGTGCTGACACTTGCCTTTTCAGATTTTCGTCTATGAATTAGAGCATGATCGCATCGGATCTCTAGTCGATCTTGAAACAGGTAGAGGAGCAACTGGCCAAGGCCGGAGAGCTTCGGGCGGCTGTCGAAGAGGCCTTTGGTCGACTACTCAACGTGGTCGAGGCA
>CAUYYY010000041.1:0-10026 GCA_963577165.1 Planctomycetota bacterium
ATTCTGGGCCGTGGTCTTGGTCAGTGCCCTGGGCGATTCGATCGAGAAGGTTTCCGGTCGGGCAGCCCGCAAGGTGTTCGTCGATGGTTTTTTGGCCAACCGATCTGGCTATGAAGTGCTGGTGCCCGACGTGCCGCTTGGCGATTTGTACGGAGCGCGGATCGAAAAACCGCTCGAAGATCTGGGCATTCGTACGCATCTCAACACGGCGGCTCAAGGCGTCGAACTGGCGACTCACCGCACGGCCAACTTGACGTTGGCCGATGGGTCCCGACGGTCGTTCGACTTTGTTGTACTCGCGACGTCATGGCGTCATGTGGCCAAGCTGCTGCCCGCCGCCGTACTCCGGGCGATGCCGAAAGTGGAGCGTGCCAAAGAGTGGGGCACTGCGCCGATCACCGGCGTCCACCTCTGGTTCGACCGGCCGATCACGACACTTGCCTGCGCGGTGTTGGTCGGTCGACTGAGCCAATGGATGTTCTACCGCGGCGTCGGGTCAGCACCCCGGCTGCTTCGGACAGATCGTGGTGTTGTAAAGTCGTGTTCGAAAGCAGCCGGGGTGCTTTCTAACGGACATTACTATCAGATCGTCATCAGCGCCGCCCACGCGCTGATTGGCGTGGAACATTCGCAGGTGGTGCAGCGTGTCTGCGAGGAACTGCTCTCGACATGGCCCGCCGCGCAGTCGGCGCGGCTGCTCCATAGCCAAGTGGTGACGGAGAAACATGCCGTGTTTTCACCCACCCCGGGTCTCGACGCCCAGCGTCCCACGCAGCGCACACCGATCGCCAATCTGATGCTCGCGGGCGATTGGACGGCCACCGATTGGCCCGCCACGATGGAAGGCGCTGTGCGCAGCGGCTATTTGGCCGCCGAAGCGGTGCTGGGTGCCGTCGACAAGCCGGCACTGTTGGGTAAGCCAGCAGTGGCACCCGACGTGCTGGTCGACGACTTGCCCCGCGCGCGGCTTGCGCGATGGCTGTTAAAGTAGGCCGAAACAAGCGGTAGCGCCGTTCCGGCAGGAAACATGGAAGAGCGTGTCTGCCGGAACTTCGCTACCGCTCGTTCTGGCCTACCCAGAGCTACGTCAGTCGAGGCAATATCTGAACGAGAAAACTCGCCAGCCGATCGCTGTCCGTGATGGCGTCCTGCTTGAGCCGCCACATGTCTTTGACACTTGTCGGGCGGCGAAACAGGGCCCTGGCCACGGCGCCGGCTTGTCCGGCCTTCGATTTCTGCCGCATCAGGTGCTCAATGTCGCTGGGCAGATGGTCCTCGACCGTGTCACTGATCACGCGCACGGCGAGAAAACACTGTTTTGCTCGGTGGCAATGCTGGGCGACGGCCATCGTTTCCATATCGACCGCACGTGCCCCGTACTGCTGGCCCAAACTTCGTTTCTCTTCCGGCGTGTGGACAATATGGTCGACCGTGAGCAGCGCTGCCACATGCAAGCCGGCCGTTTTGCTCATTTGAAAATCGATCGTCAGCCGCCGGCCATCGGGCGAGACGATGCGATCGGCCACGAGCAAGTCGCCGCGCCCAAGATCGTCGTGCAGACCGCCGGCGAAACCGGCCGAGATAACCCATTTCGGCGAGTGGCCGGCGATCAATGCACCCGTCGCACACTCGGCCGCTTCACCGCCAGGCCCGGTCACCGTCAGGACGACCCGTTGCTGGGCCAGAGAGCCCGAGTAAGCGGTGAATCCGGCCCCGCGTGTTTTGACCGTCGACCGCATCAGGTCAAGCAAGCCACCCGCCTCGATGTCCAAGGCCATGAGCACGGCGATGTCACATTCTACCGCAGAAGGGTCTTGAGCTGCCGTCGCGGCCGCGGCGGTTTCCTCGCCGGCTCGCCGCACCGCTTCGGCGGCGGTAGCCGACGGCCGCTTTTGCACCTCCCGCTTCAATAAGCCTGCCAATAGCGAGCGAAGAAACATCGTAACTTTTCAGAAGAAGAACCGCGGATGGACACAGATAAACGCAGATGAAGAAAGATTAAACGCAGAGGCTGCACTGCGTTCATCGGCGTTTATCTGCGGTTCCATTTTTCTTAACCGTCGTCCCAGGCCCGGAGATTGGCTCAGTTTAACACAGGAAGTTCCATACGTTTATCCGACTTGCGAACCGTTGTGATGGGCGGCGAGTCCTCGGGCGGTTCTTCACGATCGGCTGAGCGCGGCGGACCGAACAGGGCGATCCGGGCGGTGCGCAAAAAGCCACTCGCGGTGCCAAATGTTTGGGCCACGGCGGTCGGCTCGTAGCCACAGTGGACCATGCAATCCTGGCAATGAGGGTTGCCGCTTTCGCGTCCGTAGTCTTCCCAACGTGTGTCGTTGATGAGTTCGTCAAACGTGTCGACATATCCCTCGTCGAGCAGATAACAGGGCCGCTGCCAACCGAACAGATTATACGTCGGGTTACCCCAGGGCGTACATTCAAGCTTCCAATTGCCCTTGAGGAATTCCAAGAAGAGCGGCGACTGGTTGAATTTCCATCTTCGCCGAGGATTGCTGAGTAGCCGACGGAACAGGCGGGTCGTCTGGCTGCGACGAAGAAAGTGATCCTGGTCGGGTGCCTTCTCATAGCTGTAGCCGGGCGAGATCATCATGCCCTCGACGCCCATCTCCATCAGCTTATCGAACAGATCTCGTAACTGATCGGTGTCCGCTCCGTCGAACAACGTGGTATTGGTGGTCACGCGAAAGCCGGCGACAATCGCCTGGCGAATCGCCTCGATGGCCTGATCGAAAACCCCTTCGCGCGAGACGGCCCAATCGTGATGCTCGCGGGCGCCGTCCAAGTGGACCGAGAACGAAAGATACTTGCTCGGCGAAAATTGGTCGAGCGATTCGACCAATTTCAGCGCGTTGGTGCATAGGTACGTATACTTTCGGCGAGCGACCAGACCGGCCACGATCTGGTCAATTTGCGGATGGAGCAACGGCTCGCCGCCCGGAATCGAGACAATCGGTGCGCCACATTCTTCCACCGCTCGAAAACAGTCGTCCGGCGAGAGATTTCGCCGCAGGACATCTTGCGGGTGCTGAATCTTGCCGCAGCCGACGCAGGCCAAGTTGCAACGGAAAAGCGGCTCGAGCATCAACACCAGCGGGTAGCGACGCCGACGACGCAACGTTTGTGTGAGTACATACGTGGCAACTCGGGCCATCTGCGAAAGCGGAACGCTCACGGAGTGCTATCCTCCGCCGTTGAACATTTTACCGTGGAGCATTCGGCCAATCGTATGCGAGCCGTATCGGCCTGTTCGACCAAAGAGCCCAACGCGACCGCCCAACGCGATAGGGCCATCAAGGGAAAGTAGATCGGATACATGTGGTATCGCAGGTAGAACACCTGCGGGAAGCCGGTTCCGGTGAACTCCGGTTCGTCCCAGGAGCCGTCCTCCTGCTGCGTCTCCAACAGATAGCGAATGCCACGGGCCATGGCCGGATGACTCTGCAAGCCGGCCGCCATCAGGCCCAGCAGTGCCCAGGCGGTCTGCGAAGCGGTCGGCGGACCTTGGCCCCGAAGGCTCGGATCGGCGTAGCTGTCGGCCGATTCGCCCCAACTACCGTCGGGCTGTTGATAGGCTAGTAGCCAGTCGGCGCCGGTGGCGATGGCCGAGTCGTCGGTCGTCACACCGACAGCCGCCAGACCGGCGAGGACCTGCCAAGTTCCGTAAATGTAATTGACACCCCAACGGCCTTGCCAACTGCCGTCGGCCTCCTGTGTGCGGCGCAGGTAGGCCACGGCTCGGTCGACGCACAGCTGCGGCACACGATAGCCCCAGGCGCCGAGTGCATCGAGAACGCGGCCCGCTAGATCGGGTGTGCTGGGATCGATCATGGCGTTGTGATCGGCAAACGGGACCTGACAGAGAAACTTGGAGTCGTTGTTCCGGTCGAACGCACCCCAACCACCATCACGATTCTGCATCGCCACGATCCACGCGATCGCACGTTGCGAGGCGGCGGCAACCCGGTCGTTTCGCGCCACTTCCTGCCGCGCGACATGACGGTCGGACGTCGACTGCTGGCTGACCAACTGCAAGCCAGGGGGCAACGTGTCGGGCAAGGGCCGTGCATCGATCCAATGTTGGCGGAGTGCCATCAGCACCATGGCCGTGTCGTCGACATCGGGATAATGAGCGTTGTTATGCTCGAAGAACCAACCGCCCGGCTCGGCACGAACCGTGTCGGCCCAGTCCCCTTGGCAACGTACCTCGCGCGACAAAAGCCAATCGGTGGCCTGGGCGACCGCCGGGTGCGACGCTTCCATGCCACTCTCAGCCAGCGCTCGCAGCGTGATCGCCGTATCCCAGATGGGCGACTTACAGGGCTGAAGCCGAGTTGTGTCATCGTCCTGAATGATCAAGTCTTCGAGATGCTTGTGACCATACTGCATTTCCGAGCTGTCTTGCGCATAGCCGAGACAGTCCAAGGCGATGATGCTCCACACAATGGGCGGAAAAATGGCGCCCAGGCCGTCGCTCTCCTCAAAACGTTCGAGCATCCACCGCTCGGCTTGGGCGATGGCCCGCTTGCGAAACGGCAGCAGGCCATGTCGCTGGGCAAACTTTAGCCCCCGATCGGTAAGCCGAAAGAAGCGTGCCCAACTCAGTAGCCGCTCACAACTCGTTTGACCTGGACAGCGGAGCGGCGGCCAATTTTCCGGCTTGGCAATAAACAGTTCGCGGATGCCGCGACGCGGTTCGATCTGCTTCACCGGCTGATGGGCCGACATGATCGAAAGCGGCACCAGGATCGTCCGCGACCAGGCGCTCACGCGACCCAAATGGATTGGGAACCATTTGGGCAGCAGCGTTACCTCCGGTGGCACGGCGGGACATTGCTCGTACGAAATCTGTCCCAACAACGCCAAATAAAACCGTGTGAAACTGTTGACGCGATCGGCGCCTCCATGGGCTAGAATCGCATTGCGCGCGCGCTGCATGGTCTCGCAGCTCGGGTCGTGCCCGGTCAACTTCAGCGCGAAATAGGCTTTCACACTGCCGTTGATGTCTAACTTGCCACCGGGGTACATCGTCCAACCGCCATCGGGCAATTGCTGCTCGGCCAGATAGCGGGCCGCCTGTTGAGCCAGCTCGGTTTTCTCTTTGCCCAGATAGGCAAGCAGGAGGATATATTCGCTTTCGAGGATCGTGTCGCCCTCGAGTTCGCCCTCCCAATAGCCGGCCGAGTGTTGTCGGCCGAGCAGCCATTGTCGCGTACGAAGAATGGCGCTCCGTAGCGGCGCCGCCAGGCGATGATGTGTCGCGCCGACCGGCGGAGCGGGCGCAATCGAGAGCTCGCTTATTTCTTCCATGGAAACGATGCGAACTTGTTGGGTCAAATTCATCCTTAAGATCCCAGCAATGCAGGCCGTCGTCGGCTGTCGTCCCTGACACGCACTGTCGGCTGACAATGAGCCAGAGCGAAAGAGCTTAAGTCATTGGCCCTGGGCGTTCAAGGGCAGCGTGGGCGGGTGGCACTGCTGGCTTGTCCAGCAGTGATACTTGTAGGCCGGAACGAGCGGTAGCGAAGTTCCGGCAGTGCGCAACGCGTGGTCTGATGCCGGAGGAGTGCCGCGCAGGGACAAGCCCCGCGGCTTGCTAGCGAGTGCTAGCATTTACTCACGACGCGCGTGCCGACGTTTCCGCATGTGCTTGCGGAATCTGAATGGTGAATGTCACGCCGCGGCCCGTCTGACTGTGGACCTCGATCTGGCCACCATGCTCGCGAATGATCCGCCATGATTTGGAGAGTCCGAATCCCAAACCGCGTCCCGCTTCGCGACCGGAATAAAATGGGTCGAAGATGTGCCGGCGGACCTCGGGCGAGATGCCAGGGCCATCGTCGTGGACGACGATCTCCACCGCGCCGGTTCCCGTTTCCCTTGCCGAAAGCTCGATATGACCGCCAACGCCCAGCGCCTCGATCGAATTTTTACAAATCGCTGTCAGGACGACGCCAAGTTGAACGCGGTCGGCCGAGGCCATGAGCTGCGGGCTTGTGCATTCATTATGGATCGTGATCGCACGCTCCTCGACCACGGGGCTCAGGGAATCGATCACCTGGCCGATGAGCGCACGGACATCGACCGGCTCGCATTGGAGCTTCGGAGGGCGAGCAAACAGCATCAAGTCGGCGATCATTTCGTGGGCACGATAGGCCTGCGCGTTGATCGCCGCCAGTTTACGGCGTCGTTGCGGGTCGGTTTCGTCTTTGATCAGCGTTTGAGCACGAGCCGAGATATTCGCTAGCGGATTGTTGACCTCGTGGCCGGCTCCGTAAGCGAGTTCTTTCAATGCCTCGATTTTTTCCCGTTCGAGCGACGCTTCAAACTCGTGTTCGAGTTGTTCAAGACGGCAAAGCTTGGAAACGAGCAAGGGAAGACGCCGCCACACGTCCCCTTCATGCGATTGCTCTTCAGGCGATTGCCCGCCGGTTTCGACCGGTCTGGCGACCTGGGCTAAAAGGTTTGCGTCGTCCCAATGCGCGTCAAGAATCCGCGGCAAACGATCGGTCAACCAGGCGGCTGCTCCGCCACAAGTCTTGACCGCTTCGTCGCCTTCCGCCGCTGCGCAACGGCATGTCCAATCCGTGAGCGCTGGATCTTGCCTCAACAGTGATTCGAGTTGACCACGTCTTGAGTCAGGCGACGGAGCCAGCAGAGCAAGCTCGATAATACAAGCAGACTGCGTTGAGATCGGCACGCGCGTCGCCGGGTCGTCCGAGTCCAACGACAACCACCGCATCGGAATTATCCTTAAGTCCGAAAGTTGCCTTAGCGTGCCGTGGCGGTTTCCACGTCAAGAAGCTGGCAGATGTGGTCGATCAATACGTCGACGTCAAACGGCTTCTTCATGAAGTCATTTGCGCCCGCATTCTTGAGCTCCTCCACCTTGTCTTCTTCGACCATGCCTGAGATGCAGATGATCCGCACTTCGTCCATGGTCTTGTCGCCACGAACCAACTGGCAAACTTCCTTGCCGTTGATATCGGGCAGCATCACGTCCAAGACAATCAAGTCAGGCCGGAATTCTTTAATCAACATGCCGGCGCCGAATCCGTTGTTGACGCTGCGTACGTCGAACCGACGGTCGCGTTCCAACTGATCGCAAATCAGTTCGACCAAATCCTCGTCGTCATCCACGACCAATACTTTGCGTTTGCCGCTATCCAAGGCATCGGTTGGGATGCCATTTTCTCGCATAAACGCGTAGAGCTGATCGCGGGGAATCCGCCGAAAGCGGCTGCCCGGGACACGAAAGCCCTTGAGCTGCCCACTGTCAAAACAGCGAATAATCGTCTGCTGGCTAACCTTGCAGATCTTAGCCGCTTCGCCTGTTGTGAATACTGTCTTCATTTTTTCTAACCACCCCTCTCCCTAGTTGATGGTTGGTGAACGCGAAGCTATGACTTGCCTACCCGCACGGGCTCTGACCAGGTCGTACACTTCCCCAATACCTACGCCAAGCTAATCAGGCCTGAACTCCCCAGGCCCGCAACTTGCTCACTTCCCGGTCATTGCGGCAATCGGTAATAACAACCATTTCTTCCAAATTTACCCGGATTGCCAACGATCCAAATTATAGTTACCTTTTTGCACGAGTCAATATCGATCTGAGTGCGTTAAGCTCTTGTTTGATAACATGTTATGGAAAATATTGTCCGAACGGCCAATATTATTCTCCTCAAATCGTAATTCAAGCCCTGATTTTACGATATTCTTGCCCGCAGCCGTAGATTTCGATGGCGAAGCACCCATTCTGCTTTCGTGCGGACCAGGGGAGCCGACCCAGAAAAAAAGCTTGCGACTCGGACACCGCCCATCACCAGCAGAGGGGTACGCAAAAGTCTAACTGCTCTTGTGGCCATACGTCTAACTGCTCTTGTGGCCATACGAATGACGAAACTAGACTGATCGCTATGTGTTTTTGGCCCACTCCCACCGAGGAACTGCACTGGTTTTGATGTTAAAGCCCAGAGATGGCCATCTCTGGGCTTAGTTAGCGAATAACGTCAGAGCGCGCCGTTGCATCATGCACGAAGATTTCAGCACCCCGGCTGCTATGTCAATTCGGATTTTGTGGCAGCTTCGTTAGCAGCCGGGGTGCTGATGAAATCGTTCCCGAAACTGCGTGTGTCATCGCCATGTCCTGCGAACAACTTTCATGTGTGTGAAGTCATCGAGTAACTGGCAGCCGGCGCTCCTCCGCGGTGAAGCGTTGTGTAAGTGGGCCCAGGCAACGGCTGAGCTCACCGTCGTTCAGAAAATGCTCGAACCTCGCACGGGCGACACAGCGACTGAGATCGCCAGCGAAATCAGCAACGGGATGGATCTCGCCACGGAGACGTCGCCGGTCAAGGGCGACCGCCAATGTCGCGAAGGTTGTCCCGGCTGCGGCCACTCAAGGATTTCTGTTACGGTGCCCGAGGTCTGCGCGATCGCCGACTCGTTACGTGAGGACCGCACGCCCGAGGAGATCGACAGCATCCGGCGGCGGGCCGTCGAAATCGCCGAAGAATCTTCCGGAATGGACAACACGCAGTTCGCCAAATCGATGTTCTGGTGTCCGCTGCTTAGCAGCGGGCTTTCTTGCTCGGTCTATCCCGTACGGCCGCTGGTCTGCCGGGCGTGGAACTCCTTGTCGCGCGACCGGTGCCATGACTGTTACTTTGCCAACCATGTCACCGACACCATACCCCTGGACGAGCATGCCTACACGGTCGTCCAGGGAGTTCGGGCCGGGCTCTCTTCGGCCATCGACGCCGCCGGATTAGACGGAAAGTCATACGAGCTGTCGCATGCACTCACCGTAGCGATCGACCAACCTGACGCCGCTAAGCTTTGGGCCAACGGCGAAAATGTGTTCGAAAATTGCGAGTGGATATGAGCCATCTGTGCGCACTTCGCCAAAATGTCGCGTAGCACGGAAAGCCCAGGGATGGCCAGCCTTCTAATTCTTGTTGGCCAAGTCGCATGGCCGGTCATGCCGATTGCGTTGGTGGCCACCGTCGGTCTGGCTGGCCTTGCGTGGCGAAGCCGACGCCTGCGGCATACGACCTTGCGCGCCGTCTGGTGGTGGTCGTTCGGAGCCTTCTGGGCAGTGGCGGTCGTTGAACTGCTCGCCACGCTCGCTGGTAGCCACATCGAGGGTTCCCTCGATGTGCTCCGTTATGCCGCGGCAATGCTTACGTTCTGTCCGATGATGGCTGTCCTGGGCGCTAAACGACCACAAAACCGTGCCTGGCAATGGATCGTGCTGAGTTTGTGGTTCATCCTGCTGATCCCGGCCATCCAGTGGTGGTTGTATCGCCCGGGCACGACGATGCACGTCTTCACCGCCTGGAAACTTTTTTTGTTCATTCAAATTGTGATCGGCCTGGTGAACTATTTGCCCACGCGGTACTGGGCGTCTGCTCTTCTGGCGACCGCCGGGCAGGTGCTATTCGTGTCGAATCATCTGCCGCTCGTCGGCTTTTCGCTGCCCTATGTCGCAGAAGCCGAGATGGGCCCGCTGCTCGGTTTGGCGGCCTTGGCCTCTGCCGCCTGGATGGTCCATGTGGCCGATCTGCGATGTCGGAGGCCATCGCCGGGCGTCAACCGCGTGTGGATCGACTTTCGCGATCTGTTTGGCGTCATCTGGGCCATGCGCGTCGGCCAGCAGATCAACACGTATTCGGCCATGTACGGCTGGCACATCTCGCTCCAGTGGAGTGGGCTACGACGGATTGGCCCCGAAGAGACTGACACCGAAGAGACTGTTGGCGGCGCAACGACCTCGGCGGACCCAGCCAGTGAAAGCCAAATGAGTGAGCAGACCGCCGCCGCACTTCGCAAGTCGCTACGAAACGCTTTGCGGCGATTCGTGCCGGCGGAATGGATCGCGGAGCGTTTCGAGACAGAAGCGCCCGGCTCCTAACCGGCATCGACGAGGTCCTTCATCGTGTCGTACGCTGTTTAGCGCATTTTACTTGCGTGTTTTTTTTGGTAACTGTTCACCGAAATGAAATGCAA
>CAUYYY010000042.1:0-9955 GCA_963577165.1 Planctomycetota bacterium
TGATGGCGGGCCAACCTTCGAGAATGTCGAGGCAGCCAGCCAATACTTAATCACCGAGCAATCAATCTGCACCGTGCCGTGGGACGACGCCGGCGCGTTCCTCCGCTTTTCGGTCACCTACGAAGCGGCGGACGAGGCCGCTGAAGACGCCCTGATGGCCGAAACCGAATCGCGATTGAAACAAATCAAGCCGGTGTTTTGATTTGCGACAAATCTTTAGCCACGGATTGAAAGAAAAGAACCGCAGATGAACGCGGATAAACGCAGATGAGGAAAGGTTAAGCGCAGAGAAAGATTCTTTCTTATGGGTAGCTTTCTTATCAAGATCTTTATCTTCTCTGCGATTTCTCTGCGCCTCTGCGTTTATCTTTTCTGTATTTCGTGTCTTTTTGCGACGCTCGTCGGTTGTGGCAAGCCGAATCGGGCCGGCGACTCGTTCGCAGCGCGTTACGATCGGGCACTGGCCGAAGAGAACGCCGAGAGCCGTGCCGGGCTGTTGCTCCGCTTGGCGACGGCACAGCACCGAGCAAAGGACGACGATGGGGCTGAGCGATCGCTGGCCGCCGCGGCCAGCGCCGCCGGAAAAGTAACCGATCCGGCCGGTCGGGCAAGCCTCTTTCGCCGTGTGGCCCGCCTGCAGGCCCGCACCGACCATCGCTCGGCCGCCACGAATGCCGTGCGCAAAGCACATCGGGCCATCCAGAATATCGAACAAGCCGAGCAGCGTGCCACGGCACTCTGTGAAATCGCCGACGTCGAGGGCTATTGGCTAAAGCAGACGGCGGCGGCACACAAGTCGCTTGACGAAGCACTCAACCTGGCGAAAGATCTGGACGACGCTGGCGGCAAGGTGCTGGTGCTCGCCAGCGCAGGCAGCGCGTATGCCCGGATGGGCGACGCGGCCGACGCCGGTCGTGTGATCGCCGAGGCACTCGAGTTGGTCGAGCAGATCGACGACCCAGCCGGCCAGAGCGGCGCGCTGGTCCGCGTGGCTCGGGCACAGCTTCGCATGAGCAACAAACCGGCTGCGGTTGATTCGTTGCAACGTGCGCGAAAGGCCGCTGAAGCGATCACGTCGGAGCATCGTCAGGTACTCAAGCTGACCGATGTGGCCGCGCAACTGGCCCGCGCCGGCGAAGCGGCCGAGGCCCGCGAGGTACTCACCACCGCCGAGCGGGTTGCCGAGCAGATCAAAGACACGGCCTTACGACGGCAAGCCCTGCAGCGAGTATTAAGGGTACGCAAGAACATGTAGGCCGGAACAAGCGCTACCGCTCGTTCCGGCCTACTCCTCTTGCTTGACATTGCCCGAACGGGCGAATGTCGTTAGGCTGATCCAACTTGGCAAGTTACGCTCGGAACGCCACAGAGGGCGTTCCCTACAGGACCTCAAACACCCAACAGGAGACCTTTCAAGATGATCACCGTCGGCATGAACTATCACGTTATCGAGGGCAAGCAGCAGGACTTTGAAGAGAAATTTGCGGCGGTGATCGGCGCGTTGCGAGCTGCGAGCTGCCACAGCAAGTCTACGCTCTGGAAAGACGTCGACGACGGCGCCTCGTACCTGATTACCAGCGAGTGGTCCGAAGAGCAGGCCTTCACCGGTTTCATTCAGAGCCAAGCCTTCAAAGACGTCACCAGCTGGGGCAAAGAGCAGATCCTCTCCGGCCGCCCGCAACATAAAATTTACAAGAACTGAGATCAGCCATCCGTGGTTAGACGAATTGTAGCCGCTCGCCGCGGCAAGCGGCTATTATGGCGAGTTCCTCGCCCTAGCTTTCGGCCGTAATGTGCTCGGTCATGTACGACAAAATGTCGCGGATGGAAATCACGCCGGTGAGGGCGCCGTCGGTGGTGATTGGAACGTGTCGATAGCCGCCCACGTCCATTTTTTGCAGGGCGAAGACAATCTTGTCGCGGCTGCCCAACGAGCAAGGTGACAACGTCATGAATTCACTGATCGGCTGATCGCCCAGCAGCAAAGCCTCGGCACCCAATCGCATTAGCGCGTCGCGCTCACTGAACACCCCCTGCAGTTCATCGCCGTCGACGATAAACACGCAGCCGATCGACTTGCCCGCCATCATTTGTAGGACTTCTTTGACCGGCATCTCCGGCGCCACGGTCAGCGGCGGTTTGGGGTGGAGCACCTCAATACGGTCCTTCGTCAGATGTTTCTCCAACTCGGTCGAGACGGTGGGTTTGCTCAGCGCGCTAAGCGATTGCCCACACTCTTCACAAGTGTCGGCGCCCGGGATGTTCTCCTGGCCACAGTCGGGGCAAGAAATCATGTTACACTCCATGTCTCTCCCGAACGAAACAGTTTAGCGAGATCCCCTTCGCCCTTCTCTTGCTTCGCCTCTTCGACTTGCTGGTTGATCAGCTCATCATACCGCGGCTGATCCACTTCACGAAAGACGCCGATCGGCTCCGGGAAGTCCGGATACCGCATCCGACTCAGCAGATACGCCAGACTCGGCTCGGGGCCCTTCGCGTCGTGGAAGAGCAGATCGTCTTCGGTGATTCCCTTGCCGAGTTCGACCACCTCGGGCTCCATGCCGTTGAGTCGGATGCCCCTGTCCCGATCCTTGCCGAAGATCAACGGCTTGCCGTGCTCCAACTCGATGGTCGTGTCGGCCTTGGTATCGCGACTTTTGGCATAATCCCACGCACCATCATTAAACACGTTGCAGTTTTGGTAGACCTCGACGAACGACGTGCCGCGATGGGCGGCCGCTCGCGCTAATGTTTCACCCAGGTGCTTGATATTCGTGTCGATGCTGCGGGCCACAAACGAGCCTTCGCAGCCAATGGCGATCGACAACGGATGAAGCGGATTGTCGATGGCGCCCATCGGCGAACTCTTCGTGATCTTGCCACAGGGTGACGTTGGTGAGTATTGTCCTTTTGTCAGACCGTAGATCCGGTTGTTGAACAGCACGATATTGATGTCCAGATTGCGCCGAATGACGTGGATCAGGTGATTGCCGCCAATGCTCAGCGCGTCGCCGTCACCGGTGATGACAAACACGGTCAGTTCCGGATGCACGATTTTCACGCCGGTCGCCAACGCCGGCGCCCGACCGTGAATCGAATGCACACCGTAGGTGTTCATGTAGTACGGAAATCGACTCGAACAGCCGATGCCCGAGATGAACACGGTCTCTTCTCGAGAGATGCCAATCGTCGAGAGCACCTTTTTCATTTGCGCCAGAATCGAATAGTCACCACAGCCAGGACACCACCGGACATCCTGATCGCTGGCAAAGTCGGAGGGCTTTAGCACGGGTAGCGTTGTATCAGTACTCATCAGCTGATGAACCTAAAGTAGAAAGAAAGTGTAAGAGTGTAAGAGCCGGGCTTGTCTTTTCAACTCTTAAACTCGTTAGACTTTTGGACTCTTGGACTCTTGGATTTTTGGATTTTTGGACTCTTCAAGTTCCTTGACCCTTGTCTCGATCTCGGCCACGCTGAACGGCTTGCCTTGAACTTTGTTTAACCCAATCGCGTCGAGCAGGAATTCCGCACGAATCAACTGGCGGAGTTGGCCCGAGTTCAGTTCCACCACCAGGACCTTCTTAAATCGTTTCAACACATCGCCGAAGTTCCTGGGGAAGGGATTCAAATAGCGCAGTTGGCAGTGCGATACCGAATGGCCCGACAGTTGGGCCGAGTGGACCGCGGTCGCACACGCGCCATACGGACCGCCCCAGCTTACCACCAACAGGTCGCCGCTGTCTGGGCCGTCGACCTCTTGCAACGGAATATCGTCGGCAATGCCCGCAACCTTAGCGGCCCGCGTGTCGATCATATGCTGATGATTCAGCGGATCGTAGCTGACGTTTCCGGTAACATCTTGTTTCTCCAAGCCGCCGATGCGATGCGTCAGGCCCTTCGTGCCCGGCTTGGCCCAGGGACGTGCCAACCGCTCGTCACGAGCGTAGGGCATGAAGGAGTCCCCATTTTCAGAGTCTCCGTTCTCGGGCGGACCGGGATGCTTGACCTCCGTGGCCCGCAGCGTTGAAATGTCGGGGATCCGCCACGGCTCACTCCCGTTGGCGATGTATCCGTCGGTGAGCAATATCACCGGTGCCATGTAGCGCACCGCGATTCGCCAAGCCTCTTGTGCTGCATCAAAACAATCGGACGGGCTGCTGGCTGCGATCACCGGCATTGGGCATTCGCCGTTGCGGCCATACATCGCCTGCATCAGATCCGATTGTTCGGTCTTGGTCGGCAAGCCGGTCGAAGGTCCGCCCCGCTGAACGCTCACCACAATCATCGGCAGCTCGGCCATCACGGCCAGTCCCATCGCTTCGGCCTTGAGCGCAATGCCCGGTCCGCTCGATGCGGTGACTGCCATCTCGCCGGCAAACGCGGCACCGACGACGGCCGTCATGGCGGCGATCTCGTCTTCCGCTTGAAACGTCAGCACGTCGAAGTTTTTGTGCTTGGTCAATTCGTGCAAAATGTCGCTGGCCGGTGTGATCGGATAGGCGGCCATAAACAGACGCTTCTGGCTGAGCCGGGAAGCGGCGATCAACCCATAGGCCAAGGCCGTGTTGCCCATGATGTTGCGGTAGGTACCCTGGGGTAACTCGGCCGGGACAACCTGATACTGGGTACTGATCGCTTCGACCGTTTCGCCGTAGTTGAATCCGGCATCGAGCGCCTTGCGATTGGCTTCGGCGACTTCCGGGCGGCGACCGAACTTTTCTTCGATGTAGCGAAGTGTCGGTTCGAGCGGCCGATCATAGAGCCAGAACACGAGCCCCATGGCAAAAAAGTTGCGGCAACGATCGGCCTCTTTGACGCTCAGCCCGAGCCCCTCGACCGCCAGTCGCGTCAGCTTGGTCATTTCCACGCTGTGCAGCTTGTAGGAGTCCAAGCTGCCGTCGTCGAGCGGGCTTACGTCGTAACCGGCCTGCTCGAGCCCTTTCTTCTCGAAGGTATTTTCGTTGATCAACAGAACACCGCCCGGCTTGAGGTCGGCGAGATTGGTGGTGAGCGCGGCCGGATTCATGGCGACCAGCGCATCGACACGATCGCCAGGTGTGTAAATGGTCTTGCTGGAAAAATGGATCTGAAAGCCGCTCACGCCCGCTTTGGTACCCCGCGGAGCACGAATCTCGGCAGGAAAATCGGGAAATGTGGCCACATCATTTCCCGCCAGGGCCGACGCGGTGGTCAGTTGCGTACCGGCCAATTGCATGCCGTCGCCCGAGTCGCCGCAGAAACGCACTGTGGCGTCCTCGACTTGAACGCAAGGCTTGGCTGACTTACTGGTCGCAACCATGATTGCCATCGATTCCTGATGGGAGGTGTGTCTAAAGTTATTATTCGGCCGCTTGGGGTGGGAAGCAACAATGGCCGGTGGGTCGCTCTAGAATCGATCAACTCTGTGTAGATCAAGTCTGTATGGATCAACTCATGTGAACTCGGATTACCTTGGTTTCGTAGTTAATCATCTGGGCCTTTGTCTCGCTACGCACCTTCGCGCTCTTGGGTGATCGGATTCGGTGCGGGGGGCAGGTTATAGATCGTGTCGGGAAAATGCTCGACCAAATAGTGGACGACGCCTGATACTTTGACCACGCCGGTCGGTTGGCTAGACTCATCAACAATCGGCAAACGCCGATAGCCGCCTTGGGACATTACACGGATTGCCTTGCCAACGGTGTCCTCGACCCGCACCGTAACCGGGTTGGCGCTCATCACCGTCTCGATCGGTACGCTTAAGTCCGCCTCGGATGCCATCAGCCGCAGCGCATCGCGCTCGGTGAAGATTCCGATGATCGCTCCGTCGCGACAAATGAGAACGCTTCCAGCGTTCTGCGCCTTGAGCAGTGCAAAGACATCGCGCACCGGTGCATCCGGCTCGACGTACAGCGGCTCTGCCGGTTGGGTCGAAGCAACCGTCTCTGTGTTGAGACTTAGCTGAAAGCTCACGCCAACTTCTCCGCGTCAAAAAACCCGCCAAAAAATTGCACTCTCGGCAACCGTAGCTCCCGATTCGTCGGCCGGCAAGCAACTGCCGCCAGAGGGCATAAATCCAATCCAATCAATAGGGTCAACCCACCACTTTACCCGACGCCACACATATTACCGGAGTCTAACAATTTCTCTGGTTTAGTTAAACCGCAAATTGGACCAAAATCGACGATTTCCGATTCTCCGGACTCCATGATTCGTAACGATGTCGACCGGCTGTGCCGGGCCACCGGCTCGGATTCTGGTCGGGCATAACGCTCTCAGACAACTGCCACCAGCACCCCGGCTGGTGGGTCATTTTGCCGCTGCTGTCTCACTCGGGCTTCTCATAAAACTGGGTCAGGTCGATGCCACCACGCCGCTCTTCTTCCCAAAGCTTGAGTCGCGTTTCGAGCCGCTCCATCCGGCGGGCGAGCATCGGCAGCAGCTCTTCACGCTGGTCCATCAAATTAGGTTGGGGCACGCTCGGATAGCCCAGTTGCCGATGTAACGAGGCAAACAGCAGTTGCGGGTCCTTCCGCCGATTGGCCAGCGCGATCCGCCCTTCCCGCTCACCAAACAGCCTTCGGCCCTTGGCGGCCTCCGTTTCAGACGATCTGTCTGACGGCCCGCCATGATGCCGAGCCTGAACCATGGGGTAGTAGTCGCTGACGACATAAATCAGATCGGCAATATCAATCGTGCCCACTTGGTGACGGATTTTGAGAATCCATTGTCGCCACAGCTCGTTGAAAGTCGGATCATGCGCGACGGCCTGAAGACCCCGATCATAACCGAGCCGGTTACGGCAGAGCGACTCGAACTGATAGAGGAAGATTCCCTGGGGCGAGGGATTGCCTGCCCGATACTCGGCTTCGCGGCGGAGAATCTCGAGTGCGATCCGCAGGTCAAATCGGCCACGATCGTCTTCGGCTTCACCGATCACATAACTTTGGAACGGTGTAAAGTAATGATCCAGCTTCAACATGGCTGGGGAAAAGAGGCCCGCATGGCGGAGCTCGTCCAACATGAAGTCGATCGCCAAAGGAAGCTTCGTGATGGCGAGAATCTCTTCCCGTACCGACGCCATCACATCCTGAGCGGGCGCATTGAGCCCCAACTGCTCGCCCAAGCGGCGGAAGAAGTAGGCCTGTTCGACATATTCTTCCCGAGACAACATCAGCAGGGGTCAGGGATCAGGGGACGGGGGTCATTCTTTTTGGTCGTCGTTGTCGCGTAAGTGCCGATCGAGGAACTCGATTCCCGCACGGATCGCCTGCTGGTTGAACACAGCGTGGATGTGACCGGCGTCGGCGACTTGATACAGCTCAGCAGTGACGCCCACTTGCCGCAAGGCAACCACCATCGCGGTCGAGCTGACCAACGGCACAATTGCGTCTTTCGTTCCATGATAAAAAAATGCGGGGGGGTCGTCGGCCGAAACAAAGTGGACGGGCGAGGCCTGTTCGTAAATAGTTGGCTTCTCCCGCCGCGTACCGCCCAGCCAATACGACAGGGCCGTCACATTGAGAGGCAAAATGCGAAAGTCGCACGGCGCGGCGCCGGCCACGTAGGCTTGGATGCGGGTACTCGGCTCGTTGGCGCTGGCCGAGTCCGCGTCCGTTTCTGCTCGCAGGGCATTTGGGCCAGCCGGTTCATCGGCCGTTCCGAGCAAGGCCACCAAGTGTCCGCCGGCCGAGTAGCCGAAACCGCCGACCAGTTGCGGATCGATTTTCAATCGGTCGGCATTTTGTCGCATCCAACGGACAGCCGCTCGGCAGTCGTCGATCTGGGCTGGGAAGGGATAACGCGGTGCGAGGCGATAGCTGATGGCGACAGCCGTATATCCGGCTTCGGCCAACCGCCGGGCTACGCCGGCCAGTTGCGTTCGCCGGCCGGTCATCCAGGCACCGCCATGCACGACAAGCACCGCCGGACGTGGGCCATCGGTATGGGGCACGTAGACGTCAGCCCGCAGCGAATGCTTGTCTCGCTCGACGTAGACGAGTCCTCGCTGGATAAGAAATCTCGGCGGCGTCGGCTCGGCCGAATCGCCGGCATCGGCCGCCGAGGGCTCAGCAGAGTTTGCCTGACCGCTAAGAAGCACCACTAGCAACAGGGACAGGGTGAAAAACTGGCTTCGCATGGCGACAGGCCACCGAGGTTGATTGGTTGGAAACGTCGTGTCGACTCCTTATAATGATACACTTCGAGGGCTGCTCCGCCACATGCCGTTTTGTGTCGGCAGCCGCCTTCACAGTCCCTTTCTGATAGGTGACGTTGCCGTGGCCAACCAGTTTTCGACGATTGAAGATGCTGTAGAAGCGATCTCTCGGGGCGAGGTCGTGGTGGTCCTCGACGCCGAGGACCGTGAAAATGAAGGCGATCTTGTCTGTGCTGCCGAGAAGGTCACACCGGAAATTGTCAACTTCATGATCACGCATGGCCGTGGCCAGCTCTGCATGCCGATTTTGCCTGAGGTGAGCGAGCGACTCAAGCTGGCACCGATGGTCAGCGACAACACCGCGCCGCTCGGTACGAACTACACGGTGCCGGTCGATCACCGAACGTGCCGTACGGGCATCACGGCCGCCGAGCGGGCTTTGACCATTCGCAGTATCTGTGATTCGCAAAGCGAGCCACACGACTTTGTCCGGCCGGGCCATCTGTTTCCGCTGGTCGCCAAGGAAGGGGGCGTGCTGCGTCGGGCCGGGCATACCGAGGCGGCGGTCGACCTGGCGCGGATGGCCGGTCTGCAGCCGGCCGGCGCGCTGTGCGAGGTGCTCGACGAAACGGGCGATCGCGCGAACCGCGACCGATTGGTTGACTTGTCGCGACAATTCGATCTGCGGATCATCTCCATCGAGCAACTGATCGCCTATCGCCGCGTGCGAGAGAAGTTGGTCTATCGGATGGCGGAGGCCAAGCTGCCGACGCCCTACGGCGAGGGCAGGATCATTGCCTACGGCGTCAAGTACGAAGAGCAGCAGCCGTTGGTGTTCGTTGTGGGCGACCTGGCCAGCGCGGCCGCGCCGTTGGTGCGGTTGCACTCATCCTGCTTCACCGGCGATTTGCTCGAATCGCTCCGCTGCGACTGCGGCGATCAACTGCACATGGCGCTGGAAATGATTGGCAACGAAGGGATCGGGGTGCTGGTCTACCTGCCCCAGGAAGGCCGCGGCATCGGGCTGGTGGAAAAAATCAAGGCCTACGCGTTGCAGGACGAAGGGCTCGATACGGTCGAGGCGAACCAGGCGCTCGGCTTCCAGGCCGACACACGGGACTACGGCGTGGGGATTCAGTTGCTCAAAGACTTGGGCCTGACCCGGGTGCGACTGCTCACCAACAACCCGAAGAAGACCGACGCGTTTATCTACGGCGGTTTCGATCTGGAAGTGGTCGATCAGGTGCCGATCATGCCGCCGATGAACGAATTCAATGCTCGCTATCTAGCGACGAAGCGTGACAAGCTGGGCCATCACTTGCCGAAGAAGTGAGTTGTTGGTTAATCAGTTGTCGACGCTATGTAGCCCCGGCTGTGCGTAGCACGACGGCTATCCGCTTATCGCGGCGAGGCAGACCTCTTCGAGCTGTGGGTAGTCTTCGAGTTGGACCACCTCGGTCGCCTCGGTACCGAGGCGATAGAAGCCAACGCCCAAGGGAGTGCAGGCGCGGACTTTGACACGGAGGAAAGTCAACGTGGGATCGTTCGGAAATGCGAGGATGATTTCTTCGGTGGTGGTCGGTCGATCGGCGAGAATGCCGACGCCTTGCCAACCGACGTCGCCGGTCAACGCGGCAAAGGCGCTGTCGCAGTCGGGCCGGCCATCAACAACCGGCACGACCCAGATACCGACGTTCAGATTCGTTTTGGAGCGAGTCCCACGGCGCTGTTCATGGACAACTCTGTTGGCCGCACTCTGTTGGTCGTTGGCGAACCGGACCAAAAACTGCTGCACATCGCTATGGTTTTTGCGTCGGC
>CAUYYY010000043.1:0-9701 GCA_963577165.1 Planctomycetota bacterium
AAAGTTGGGCGTGAGTGCCTACGAATACCTTCGCGATCGCCTCAGCCGACGTTTCGAAATGCCATCTCTCGCACAATGCATCCAACAAGCTGCTCAATCAGCCACTGCTAGCGGTTGAGAAGATACCCTTTCTGTGCGATTGTTCGTCGCATGAGCCGTAGCATGGGCTCCTGGCCCGTGAATCCACACGGGCCGGGGGCCCATGCTACGGCTCCCATCTTTGCCAGGCTTGCCAAACCCGCCTATTCGGAAATGTTTTCTCAAGCGGCAGCTTCCTATTCGTCGATGTTACCGAGTGACGTAGGGAAACATACAAGGTCGGTGCGCGCATTGCCCGCACTTTCGACTGAGTAGAGGGTGCGGGAGAATCAACCGATGGCCTCAGGGACGGGGAGCTCGACTGCCGGCGCCGCGCTGCGTGGCGGAGGGCCAGTGCAGGCGATCACCGATTGGATCACCGACCTGGGCGGGGTCGTGGTTCGTTGGGTCGAGGTGATCGGCGACGTGACGATGTTTTCACTGCGGACGTTCTCCTGGATGTTCACCCGTTTGCCACGGTGGTCGACGCTGCTGCCCAATTTTTACCAAATTGGTGTGCTCAGCCTGCCGGTCGTCGCACTTACCGGAACGTTCATCGGCATGGTCTTGGCGGTCCAAAGTTATGCGCAATTTCGCGCTCTGGGATTCGAGACGCGACTGGGCGGTGTGATTAACATGTCGCTGATCCGCGAACTCGGTCCGGTCCTGGCCGCCACGATGCTTGCCGGCCGGGTTGGCAGTGCGATGGCGGCCGAGCTCGGTACGATGCGGGTGACGGAGCAAATTGACGCCCTGGAAAGCATGGGCACCAACGCGATCCATTATTTGGCGGTGCCGCGTTTCATGGCTTGTCTGTTTTTGATTCCGTCGCTCACGATCATGGCCGATTTCATGGGCGTGGTCGGCGGGGCGTACTACAGTGTGTATATCCTGGACATCGATTGGTTTCACTATTGGCATAACTCGGAGCGATTCGTGACCAACTGGGACCTGTTTTATGGAGTTTTCAAAAGTCTGTTTTTCGGGGCCGCCATTGCACTGATCAGTTGCCACCGTGGATTCAACTGCGATCCTGGCGCCGAAGGCGTCGGACGCGCGGCGACCGCGGCCTTTGTCTACTCATTCGTATTGATTCTCATCCTCGATTTATTTTTGGGCATTTTTCTCGATCAGATCTACTACGCGATCTGGCCGGTAACCCCGACCCTGATCTAAATGGTTTAACGCAGCATGAACACCACCGTAGATAACATCGTCGAAGTCGACTCGCTCCACGTCTCCTTTGAGAGCCATGTGGTGCTACGCGACATCAATCTGCACGTCCCACGTGGCCAAACGGTCGCCATTATCGGCGGAAGCGGTTGTGGCAAGACCGTGCTGCTCAAGACGATCATCGGTCTGATTTCACCCAGTCGCGGTACGGCACGATTCGACGGACAAAGTCTGACGCAGCTCAACGAAAAAGATCGCGTTAAACAACGTATGCGGTTTGGCTTTGTCTTTCAGAACTCGGCACTATTCGACAGCATGACGGTGGCCCAGAATATCGCGTTTCCGTTGCGAGAACATGGCCGGGACGACTCGCGAGATATTCACCGGATCGTCATGGCACGGCTGGCCGAGGTTGGCCTGTCCGAATCGACGCTTTTGAAAAAACCGGTGGAGCTGTCCGGTGGGATGCGGAAGCGGGTCGGCCTGGCCCGAGCGCTGGTGATGAACCCCGACATCTTGCTGTACGACGAGCCAACGACCGGACTCGACCCGATCGTTAGCGATGTCATTAACGAACTGATCATCCGTACCCGCGGCCGTTACCCGGTTACCAGCATGGTCGTGACGCACGACATGAAGACAGCTCGCAAGGTGGCGGACCGCATCGTGATGCTTTATCCCTTGTCGCATTTGAAACAGGACGAGTCCCAGATCGTATTTGAGGGAACGCCGGAAGAGATCGACCAGTCCGAAGATCCTCGGGTACGACAGTTCGTGCGTGGCGAGGCGGGCGAACGGCTATCGGCCATGAACACCGATCGGGAAGAATTTGGTTCCCTTTAGCCCGAGCCGCCAGGCCGGTAATCGAGTCGCGGCACGCAGCGCCGCATGATTAGGAAATATCGATGGACGAACGGGTAGTCCTATTTCGCGTGGGTGTCGTTGTGATCGCCACGGTGCTGATCGCGGCGATTCTCGTGCTTATGTTCGGGGACATAACCTTCTTCATGGGCAAGGGGCAGTATACCGTACGCGTTACTCTCGCCCAGGCGCCGGGCGTCATGGAAGGTACGCCGGTGCATAAATTTGGCAAGACGATTGGTCGTGTCCGGCGAGTGGATGTGACCGATGAGCATGCTGTCGTGACGTTGAGCATCGGCGACGATGTTCGGCTCGACCTCAGTAGTCGTTGCCGTGTCAAGACGACGATCCTCGGTGACGCGACGATCGACTTCGTACGCGCCGACAAGCCGCTCAGCAAGGAGTATCTCAAGGACGGGGCGACCATCGAAGGGGACATCGCGGACGATCCGTTGGCCTTGATGGCCAAACTCGCTACGACGGTCACCAACCTGGAAGAAGATGCCAGGATTGCGCTCAATTCGGTTGGCGATGCCGGGGAGAAAATCGGGAAGTTGGCCGATCGGCTCAACGATATCCTTGCAGGCAGCGACGGTGAACTCGATGGCATAGGCAAGAAGATCGAGGCCTCGCTCGACAACTTTAATACGGCCATGACCTCGCTCAACAACATTGTCGGGGACAAGGAAGTCCAAGAGAATCTGAAAAAAGCATTGAGCGATCTGCCTGAGTTAATGGAGACGACCCGTGAGACGATGGACGAATTTAAGAGAGTGGCCATCTCGGCCAACGAAAACCTGGACTACCTGAAAGGCTTCACGGAGCCTCTCGGAGAAAATGGGCCCGAAATGGCCGCCCATATCCGCTCCAGCGCCCGCAAGATGGACGATCTGCTCACCCAGCTCAATACATTCTCCGAAGCGCTCAACAACCAGGACGGGTCACTGGGACAATTTGTTCACAATCCCGATCTGTATCAACACCTCAACCGAGCGGCGATGAACTTTGAGCAGTTGTCACTTCGGCTGCGGCCCATCACGGAAGACGCGCGAATTTTCATGGACAAGCTTGCCCGGGATCCCGGCCAATTGGGTGTCCGCGGTGCATTCAAGCGTCCGTCAGGCATAAAGTAGCTTGCCACTTCCTGCTCTTTGCTCTTTGCTCTCCGCTCTCTCAACGCACAGGCGGAGAAAACAGTGGCGGAGGCAACGCTTCCGGAACAACGACCGGCGGCGGCCCGGGCATCACTGTCGGCGGAAACAACAACGGCCCACGAATTGGCGCCGTCGTGACGTTCGCCGCAGCCACGCCCGACGGTGACTTCGCGTCACGGCGAAGTTCCTCGGCTCGCGTAAGCAGAATGTCGTTGGGCACGACCATCTGCGGTTGCATATTGAACGTCAAACCGCGATCGTCCCGGATGTCGCGCGGCACAAGATTCTCGCTCACAAAATCGATTCCGGGCCATTCATACCACGGAGCCGGGATCGGCTGGTTGACCGTCAGCGTTTCGTACCCATCTTTGACCAAGCGAATCTGCCGCGTGCCGTAGTAGGTGTACGATGTGGAGCAGGGCGTGGTCCCGATCTCATAATTGTCGATATAAACCAGCGCACCGGGCGGATTGCTGCGGATCGTCAGTCGTCGGGTGACACATCCCACCTGGCTGGCGGACAAGATAATCAACAAATGAATCGTCAGTTTCTTAGCCTGGTAAGATCGCATCGGTCGTGGTGCTGTCCTGGAAACCTGTTCTAGCCGCTCGCCGCGGCGAGCGGTCGAATGATGCGGGCTGCGGAGTATACGAACCGAACGACGATAGAGCCAGAGCGGATCGCGAGCATTTCAAATGGACTGGGTGAGTGTCCGTTTTGTAGGTAGTTAGCAATGGGTGGCGGGGTCGTGTGTCTATCGTCTCATTGTCGAGCCGGTTAAAATATGGATGACGCCCGTCGGGATCGGGCGTAACTAGGGTTAACATCAGCGTTTAAGGCAATCGTTGCCCGACACTTACCACTCACAGACTCACCCATCCGTCCACGCACCCTTTCCGCCTTTGCATGAGCAAACAGTCAGACATTTGGAGCGAGTCGCTCTGCTATGTTGCCCAAAGTGACATTGGAATGCGGCGATCGAATAATCAGGACGCATTTGTCGTGGTTTTGTCCGCGGGCGCCGAAGAGTGGTACGAGCGGGGGCACACGTTCACGGTGGCTGATGGAATGGGCGCCCATGCCGCGGGCGAGCTTGCCAGTAAGCTAGCAGTCGACACGCTGCCCCACACCTACAGGAAGCTCTTGCAGTTGTCTCCACCCGATGCGTTACGCGCGGCCATTCAAGAAGCGAACTCGCTGATTCACGCCCGTGGCCAATCGAGCGCCGACTTTCATGGGATGGGCACGACCTGCAGCAGCCTTGTCTTGCTGCCCCAAGGTGCGTTGATCGGACATGTGGGCGATAGCCGTGTTTACCGATTGCGCAACCATCTGCTTGAGCAATTGACGTTCGACCATAGCCTGGTCTGGGAAATGGAAGTCGCGCGGAAAGCGTCGCGGTCAGCCGTTCAACTCAACGTGCCAAAAAACGTGATCACACGATCGCTGGGGCCCCATCCCAAAGTACAGATCGATCTGGAGGGTCCATTTCCGATTGCCGTCGGAGACAAATATCTGTTGTGCAGCGATGGCCTGTCGGGCCCGATCGAGGACGACGAAATTGCTGCGCTGCTCGATTGCCTTCCCATCGACGAGGCGCTGCAAACGATGGTTGACCTAGCCAATCTACGCGGTGGTCCCGACAATATCACGGCGATCGTCCTGGAAATCACGGGTTCTCAGCTGGCAACCGGCTCGTCTGTTGCCGTGCGAACAACGGGCAAAACCGCCGGTGTGCATCCTGCCGTCTGGGCGGCAGTGGGCGCTGGGTTGGTGATCGCCATGCTCCTGCTCGTCATCGGCAACGTGCCGGCCGCAGTGATTAGCGCGCTGGTGGCGCTGGCCGTTGGCGGGATCGGACTCTTCTCGAAGTTGGCCGGCTCCACCCCAAGCACCGGCGAGATGCTAGACGGACTCTTGGGCGATGGACCCTATCGAAGATATAACGCGGCAGCTAGCCTCGCGTTCGTCGCCAAGCTGGCCGAACTCACCGAATCGCTCGATGCGACCGCCCGGGAACAACTAGCAGATCACGTTGTCGCGTCGATTTCGGACGAGGCGGAGCGCGCCGCCACGTCACTCTCAGCAGGCGACATGGACGCGGCACTTTCGCAGTATGCACGAACCATCCGTCGGATGATGCAAGCGTTTCGTGATGCCCGCGAGTGAACGTCCGGTAAGTAGCGTTCGGTGGGTGGCGGGGTCGGAGCCTAAGCGACGGCCCCGAGATGCTGGCCTTGGGGCCGTCGCCCGAAGCTCCTTCCCCGCCACCCACCGCCAAGTATCTTTGTGACACTCACCCATAAAGGCCCTGCTAGCACAACTGGACTTGACGCCCGCGAGATGATGATTGACACTCTCGACCGACCCACTAAGGCGAGCGGCGGATGAAAATCTACCGCAGCATGGGCCCCTGGCCCGTGTAGATCCATGCCTTGCTGACAAGACGGGAGACCGCCGCTGTGCCTCTGGACCGTTTGTGTCCGATCTGCGAGACGGATGATTTCTACCGGTTGAAAGCGCACCCGACCGGCGGCGTCGAACTCTCGCCCGTCATCTGCCGATCGTGTGGACTGGTGCTGATCGATCCGATGTGGACCGACGACGACAAAGCGCGTGTCGTCCCTTCGAGCCGAATGCTTCACCGCAGCCGGCTCGCCGAGGCCCAGATCGAAGCCGGCCATCGTCGTATGGAGCCCAGAGCCGAACGATGTATGCGGTTTTTGCGCAACTACGTCCGGCCCGGGGACCAGGTGTTGGAGCTCGGCTCCGGCGACGGAACGCTGCTCAGGCGATTGCAACAGTACGGCGCTGAAGTGATAGGCACAGATCTCGATCCCGAGGGAGCGCGTTACGTCGAGCAGCAGCTCGGTTTGCCCGTCGTCGTGGCCCCGTTTGAAGAAGCCGATTTTGGCGGAAAAATGTTCGACGCCATCGTCTCGGCGCACGTGATCGAGCACGTCTTCGAGCCGGTCGCCGTGTTATCACGGGCCCGCGAGTTGCTTAAACCGGGCGGCGTCCTGTTTCTCGAAACGCCGAACATTCTGCGGCCCAAGATCGGGCCCCGGCGACTGTTTAGCCTGCCGCATAATTACTATTTCTCGCCACGCACACTGGCTCTCGCATTGGCCAAGGCCGGTTTTTCGATTACCGCGGTCCGCCAATTCCATCGAGATTGTTTTCAGATTGTCGCTGCGGCGCTGACCGATGAGCAGATCGCCCGGCGCGCGGCGGAGACGGAAATACAAGGCGAAGCGTGGTCTGCCGTGGCCGAGCGAATCCGAACCCATCGCCTCCGCTATCTCGCCAGCCTCCAGTTTCTCTGGCGGAAAATGCCGGGGGTGAAAAACCATCTCCTGTATCGTATCCACCAAGACCTGTCCGGAGCCGAGGTAGGCCATTGGCTTCGCGAGGCGGCGTAGAATCAGCCGACGAATTACATCCGCACTGGGAAGCACCCCGGCTGCTGCGTTACGTCCGATTCTGTGGCTCCTTTATCAGCAGCCGGGGTGCTAAGGCAAGCGGCAGATGAAACTTTACCCAAATACAAGCACGACGCGCAAGCGAGTGAGCAGGTGCGGTTGCTCTGGACTCACTTGCTTGCGCTGCGTGCTGGTAATATCTTTTCCGCCGCTCGCCTAAAATTGTGATCCCTACCCAATATGCAATTGCTAACGCGTTACGTCTTGGGCGAGCTGCTAAAAGTCTTTGTGGTGACGCTCGTCATTCTGACGACGATGATTGTATTGGCCGGCGTGGTCCAGGAGGCGATCAAGCAGGGGCTGGGCATCGGACCTGTCCTGCGGTTGATACCCTACATTCTTCCCGAGGCGATGCGCTATGCCGTGCCCGGCACGGTCTTATTCGCTGCCGTGAGTGTCTACGGCCGGATGGCGGCGTCCAATGAAATTGTGGCGATTAAATCGCTCGGCATCTCGCCGATGGCGTTCATCTGGCCGCTGATCATCTTCGCGTCGTTCGTCAGCCTGGCAACCGTGTGGCTCAACGACGTGGCGGTCTCTTGGGGCCGAAACGGCAGAACCCGGGTCATTATCTCCTCGGTAGAAGAAATCGCCTACGGAGTGCTAGAGACCCACGGATCGTTCCGAACCGATCGAATCTCCATTCACGTGACTGAGGTCGAGGACTGTTGGCTGATTCAACCTAGGTTTACGATCCACGCAACCGAGTCGCGCGGAGAATATTCGATAACCGCCGATCGGGCACAACTCCGCTCTAACTTGGAAACCGGCAACCTGGAGATCCACTATCGCGGCGCCAGGTTTGACTCAGTCGAAGGATTCGAAGGCTCATTAGGCGATGATGTTTACGAGTTACCGTTGGATTCCTTTTTGCAACGCAGCGGACCGGGCGGCGGACCTATGGACAGATCCCTGCGCGACATACCGGCCGAGATCGCTCGCCGCGAAGAGGACTTGCAAAACACGCGGGAAGCCATGGCAACGACCGCCGCTTTTCAAATGATGACAGGCGACTTCGAGAGCCTGACAGACGCCGTCTGGCAGCACGACCACCAGCGGCTGATCAACGCGCAAGCGATGCTGCACCGACTGCATACCGAACCGCATCGCCGTTGGGCCAACGGTTTCAGTTGTCTCTGCTTCGCCCTGGTGGGTGCCCCGTGGGCCATCCGTCGCCGGCAAGGCGATTTACTGGCCAGCTTTTTCGTCGTCTTTTTACCGATTTTGCTCGTCTACTATCCCCTGTTGCTCTACGGCATCGGCCAGGCCAAGCACGGCCTCTGGCCGCCCGAGTGCGTATGGTTGGGAAACGCGATGCTCGCAATCGGGGCTGTCTGGCTATTCCGCCACGTTCTGCGCTATTAGGTAACTCGCCGCCTGTGGCGATGCTAGCAACGTTTCCCATCCGCCCGGTTTTCTTCTTGCCGTGGCGAGCCGCTCGATGGTACACTTCCTGCCCCATGGTTGGGAAACCGCGCGCTCGCGGTCGCGAAAATGAAACTACGTGCGACAAGGAGGTCGCCGTTGCTTTCCAAGTGGCCTATTCGCAACAAGCTTCTGCTAGGCGCCGCGCTGTTGTTGGTCATGGTGGCCACGCTCTCGGCCAGCGCCTATTACGGCCTGTATGCCTATCGCTCGCTCGTCAAAGGGCTCAGCCTCCGCAGTACCGAGCTGCCGCTGGCTTCCGAGTTGAGCAGCCGCGCGAGCAATCTGCGGGTGACGCTCAGCCAGTCGCATGGAATGCGTGAGTTTCTCGGTTCCGGTGTCCTGACGGACAACGACTCGTCGCAAGGCGGATTGGTGCTTTTGGGTTTTCAGTCGGAACTCGACGCATTTCGAGACACACTCGACCGATACCGCCAAACATTGAACCGAAATATTCGACAAAGTGATCTTTACATTCAAGATGACGGCAGCGAGCGTGAAACGCTCACAAGAATTGACGATACGCTTCGTGGAATCGATTTTCTCAAACGCGGTGAGACGTGGCTGCTCGACGAGCAGAGGGCGCTCTCCGATTTGATCCAGCACGTCGAAGTGCTCCATCAATTAGTCGCCGAACTGCCCAGCCACCTATATGACCGCTTTCTGAAAACTCAGCACGACGTCCAAGACAAATATCGTACGGCGATTGTAATTACCTGGGTGACGTCAATCGGGGCGGCAGTTGCTTTCTCCGTCTTTGTGCGGCTTTTCTATCGCTGGGTGTTTCGACCGCTGCGTATCCTCATCCAAGGCTCACGACGTGTGGCCCAGGGGCAGTTCGACCACCGCATCCACCTCGATGGCGAAGATGAGATGTCGGAACTGGCCAGCGCGATGAACAACATGACGGCTCGGTTTCAAGCGATCCGCGACGATTTGGATCGGCAAGTTCAGGAACGCACGAAACAGGTCGTTCGTAGCGAACAGCTCGCCAGCGTCGGTTTCCTGGCGGCCGGCGTGGCCCACGAAATCAACAATCCGCTGGCGTCGATCGCCTTGTGCGGCGAATCGCTTGAGAGCCGTCTGAGCGAACTGCTCGATCCCGAAACGGAAGATCATCAGGTGATTCACGACTACCTGCGCATGATCCAAGAGGAAGCGTTCCGGTGTAAACAAATCACCGAGAAGCTACTCGACTTCTCCCGGATGGGCGACGCCGAGCGTCAAACGACCGACCTCCGCGAACTCGTCGGAGGGGTGATCGACATGGTTCACCATCTCGGAAAATATCGCGGCAAGCAGATCCACTTCAAGGAGGGCCAAAGCGTCTGGGCATGGGCCAACCCTCAGGAAATGAAGCAGGTCTCGGTGAACCTCATCACCAACGCCTTGGATAGTCTCGACCGTGGGGGCAGCGTCACCGTCGACATTCGGGCCGTCGATAATCAGGCTCAAATCACGGTTGTCGACGACGGCTGTGGGATGACCGAGGAAGTCTTGAAACATCTGTTCGAGCCATTTTTCACAC
>CAUYYY010000044.1:0-9677 GCA_963577165.1 Planctomycetota bacterium
TTGGGTGCCGCCGTGCGAACCGACTGAGCCGCGTTGACGATGGCCGACACGTGGGCCGCCGCCGCGCGAGGATCGTCGCTATGCTGCAGCGCGGCATGGCGATAGCGGAGTGTGGCTTGATCGTGATGGGCCGCGTCCTGCTCGATGGCGGCGGCGGTCAAAGCGAACGCCAGCGCCTGTGGCCGGTCGCGGTTGGCCAGTGCTCGCTCTTGGGCGCGGTCGTAAGTGGCCACGGCTTCGGCTCTCTGGCCACTGCGAAAATAGCTGACGGCGGCACGCTCTAAGGCGGCGACGTTGCTCGCGCCGGCGGCGATGTGGTTGGCCAACAGTATCTCAGCCCGACGCATCCAGTACGGGCCGTGCCGCTGCTCGATCTGGTTCGCCTGATCGACGGCGCGTCGTTCCCATTGGTCGACTTGCCGGCGTCGGTCCGCTTTGTCGGCAGCCTGCCTAGCCGCGAGAAACGTTTGCAAACGGGCGTAATCAAGATCGGGCGAAGTAGGGTCGGTGGTCCCGGTATTCTCCGACTTCATTGTTTCTTGAAGGGCCGCGTTGACTTCGCCCGTCGCCAGGTGCAAACGAATCTGTTCCGCTTGGGCTCGGGCCAGGATCGCGGGCGGCGGACGCTGGTCGAACGCGATTGTGAGGCGCGTCTGAGCCGCGGTCACGTCGTTTAGTAGCCGGTGGCAGACTACTTCCTCGATACGGCTTTGCCAAACCATCTCGTCGGCGATGCTGAGCGAAGCGAGCCGGCGGAACGCTTCCAGCGCGGCAGTCAACGAGTTGGCCCGGTCGGCGCTGTCGAGCGGATAGCAGCGGCCTTGGTTCTCGCGTGCGCGGGCCAAATGATACGCGATGTTTTTTTGTAACGATGCCAGCTCTTCAGACGTTGGATCGTCGTTTGTCACGTCGTCGGTATTTTCACTCTGCTTGCGATGGTGGCGGCGCAATGCCTCATCAACGATTGGTTGCAGGTCGCTTAGGCTGCGGATCGCTGTTCGCAGCTCGGTTCGTGCTCGTTCGAGCAACGGACCGCTGTGGGCCAGGACTTCGGCCTCTTGGCGAGCCAATTCTCCGGAGGCGAGCCACAGCAGCGCATCTTGGAGTTGAACCAGCGGGCGGCGCGGACTCTGGGGAAGACTGTCGAGCAACTCGGCACAGGCTGCGTGGGCCTGATTCCATAACGGGGCACGGATGTCGGGCGGTGCTTGCGTGGCGTGCTCGGCCAGCGTTCGTGCCAATTGGACGGTCCGGTCCACCCGGTCGCGGCTCGATAGGTCAGCATCGGCTGCGTTGGAAACGAGTGCGTTCAAGACAACGATCAACGCGAAAACCACAGAGTAACATCGTAGCCACTGGCCGTAACTAAAGAAAAGATCACGCAAAGGCGCAGAGACGCAAAGAAAGAAACTGCTGATTTCTTTACATCTGCGTTCATCCGCGTTCATCTGCGGTTTCCTGCTTCTTTTTTTGTGTCTTTCGGCGGCCATCCAAATCGGATCCGGCCTGGCGGCCAGGGCTAAAAGATTCACCGGCGCTAAAAGATGCGGCGAATTGTATTTTGTCGAACCCGACTTGACGGCAGAGATCGTAAACGTCGATCACGTGGCCCAGGGGCACTTGGCCTTGACAATCGAGAATGGCCGGGACAGCCGGATCGATTTGCACCACCGCGCGGAGCAACTTGGCAACTTGTGGCAGGGAGTCGAGCGGCCGATCGTTGACCAGCCAGGTCGGCTGCCCGGCGTGCAATCGCAGCTTCACGACGACGCGGTCCAGCTCCAGCTCTTGCGGCGACAGATCGGTCGGAGTGGCCGCGCCGAAGGCCGTCAGACTGGTCGGCAGGATTTCCTCGGCGATTTGAAAGCTGGCCGTGCAAACAAAAAAGATCAGCATCAGAAACACCACGTCGATCATCGGCGTCATGATGACGTCCGGGCGGCGGCGATCGGCGTGGGTGGAAGGTAAACGCATGGGAAGAGAATGCGGAGTTCGGAATTCAGATTGCGGAATGGGAAGAATTTCGGTTGTCCGTTTAGCCGCGACGCGGAGCGGAGCGCTACTCGTCGGGCCACTAAACTTACTCCGTTCTTGCGACGGCAAACGTAACATTCCAGATTCCGTTTCGAGCGCAGCGGACCAGCACCGGCTCGACATGCCGGTACGCGACATGCCGGTCGCTACGTAAACGGACTTCAAGGTCTGGGCCGGCTTGTCGGCGTACGTACTGCAAGCGGCGGCCAAGTTGCTCGACGTCAACCGGGTCGCCGCCGAGCAGCACCTGTCCATCGGCGAGGACGTTGACGGTGACTCGCGCGGGCAATCGCATCGTGGGCGGCCCGCCCGTGGTAGCGGTCGGCAGGTCGAGGTCAAGCTGAACTTCTTGCTGAGCCAAGTGGCTGGAAACCAGGAAAAAAATAATCAGCAGGAACACAACGTCGATCATCGGCGTCATGTTGAAGCTGGCGCCACTCAGCGTTTGACTGGCCGGAACGCGCATTATCGCTTTTCTTTCGTTTGGTCTTTTCTAAGCCGTTTGAGTGGTGCGACGGCATGTAGCGCGGCATACGATGCTTCGGCCACGAGTTGGTCGACCCGATTACGAAAGATGGCGAAGCCGGCGAGCGACGGAATCGCGACCAGAAGCCCGCCGACCGTGGTGACCAGCGCCGTGTAGATACCCTCGGCGAGCTGGGCCGCTCGGGCCGCGCCCTGAGTGTCGGCGACTTCTTGAAAGGCGAAGATCATGCCAATCACCGTACCGAGCAGACCGATCATCGGCGCGATGTTGCCAATGACCGAGAGGTATTCGATTTTTCGGAACAAGCGGGCCGCTTGCTCGGCGGTGGCGTCTTCGAGCGCCTTTTCGACAGCCGCCCAGCCGCCCTCGACTTCGGCCAGTCCGGCGCGAAGTACAAAAGAGAGAAAACTGGGGTTCGCCTGACATAAATGGTCGGCCGCGGCGCGGTTGCCGACGCTCAGGTTACCGCGAACCTGCTCGGCCAGCTCGGGCGGCATGAGTACGCTCTCTCGAATAGTCATCAGATGCTCGATGGCCAGGGCGAAGGCCGCCAACGAGAGCAGCAGCAACGAGAACAAGATCAGGAAGCCGACTAGCCCTCCGGAAAAGATGATGGAGAGAAACGAACGGGACGGCGGTTCGAGGGCGGAGTCGGTGCTGCGCGCGATCGGGTCGGCGTTGCTCTGTTCAGCCGTTTTTTCCGGCGTGTCGGCTGGCGGCTGGGCAAATGCGAGCGGAGCGACGCAGGTTGTTTGGAACAACAGGGTCAACACGATCGTTTTCAGGCAAATCGCGGACAATCTCATGGGCTTGCTTCTTCCGGGTTATTCGGTGCGCCGCCGAAGCGCGACGTGTCTACATAAACGTAACGTCCACCGTTCTGTCGTGCCAGACGCTTTAGATACGTGCCTGCTGCGGCGTCGGCCTCGTAGCCGAAATGGACGACGTTGATCGACGCGAGGTCGCCGTTTTTGCGACGGATCGTGTCGAGCTGTAAAGCGGAGAGCGAATCTTCGGCATCGGTAAGCAAAAAAATCACATCGACCCGCATCGCCACGGCACGGATCATGGCCGAGGCCGTATCGGTTCCGCCGTCGGCACTCGTCGCGCGAACGAACCGCTGGGCAAGTGCCTTGTTTTCTTCGGTGGCAAAGGCGACGCGACGCTGGCCACCGGTCAGGTCAAAGATGCGCATCGAGTGGTTAAAAAAAATGATTTGAAATTGGTGCGTACTTTCGAGCGGTTCGAAACTTTGGATCAGTTGTTGCTTGGCGCTCTCGAGTGGTCGGCCTTGCATGCTTTCGGACCGATCGAGCACATAGACGAACCGCGTGCCTTCGCCTTCGAGATCGTAGAATCGGACGCGAGCCTTGCCGGCGCTTGCCCTGTGTGGTTGACGCGGGCCGCCGGTCGCCGCGAGCGCGTCGCCCACGCCGCCGCCCGGTCGAGGGCCGGTGCCGAGGACCGGAAGCGTCGGCAAGGCGGCCGCCGCGTCGGGACCGACATCGAGCGCCGGCAGGGTGGCCAGCGCCGCCTGGTGCAGGTCGGCCCGCGACGTCCGGGCGATCGCTTTGGAAGACGTCTGATCGTCTTCATCCTCGTAGTAAACGCTGTCCTCGCGAATCTGTTTGAGGACAATCCCGCTAGGGCGCAATGGCTCTTCGGCCACTCCGCGCGGTGCTGTCTGCCAGGCCCAGCCTAAGATGGCCAGCAGCGCCGCATGAACGGCGACAGACACCAACCAAGAAGGAAGCGAAGGCGCGCCCTGGTTGCGGTCGTGGCCGTCCATCGAAGGAGGGACTCCGGAGAGGGTGTGGAGAATTGCAATGAAGGCGAACGTGTGGCAATTCTAGGAGAGGCAGGATCGCGGGTCAACGTGACTCGGCGCATGACCAGATTTTTGGTAACACTGGTTGGTCGAGGGACGAGAGCAAGATTTCAGCACCCCGGCTGCTAACGAATCAGCCGCGGAATCCCAAGTATCATAGCAGCCGGGGTGCTTCCTATTGCACGTCGAGAATCTAGAGCCAAGGGTCGAGAGACAAGAGAAAGCGAAAGAGAATAAGCAAGTTGTGGAGATTATCGAATATCCCCATCCGACGTTACGTCACGAATCGAAACCGCTACGGCGGGTCGACGCCGAGTTGCGGCATATCGTGAGCGAAATGTTTGACCTGATGTACGAACATCAGGGTGTCGGACTGGCCGCGAATCAGGTCAATCTGCCGTATCGGCTATTTGTCATCAATCTCGAAGGGACTCCAGAAGCGAAAGACGCCGAGATGGTGTTCATCAACCCGGTGCTCAGCGGCGCCAAGGGATCAGAAGAAGAGGAGGAGGGCTGCCTGAGCATTCCGGGCGTGACTGGACCGGTCACGCGATCTGAAAAAATCCAACTCCAGGCGTACAACTTGGAGGGTGAGGAGTTTGTCGGTGAGCTTTCCGGTTTGGCTGCCCGGGTAGTGCAGCATGAAATTGATCACCTGAACGGGACGTTGTTTATCGATCGGCTCACCTCAACGGCCAAGATGGCGGTCCACGAGGCGCTCGATGAGTTTGAGATCGAATTTCGCAGTAAGCGCGAAACGGGCGCGCTGCCGGACGACGCCTCGATCGCCGCACGATTGGCCAAATTGGAAAACCTGTGGACGTAGGGGCGTATCATGCGACTAATCATGATGGGCACCGGGCCGTACGCGGTGCCGACATTTGAATCGCTCTACCAGGCGCCGCACGAGGTGTTGGCGCTGGTGACGCGACCGCCGCATGGGCGACGGCCGCCACCGAGTCTGATGCGCAAGGTGGCCGAGACGCATGGCACGCGGGTGTGGATGCCCGAGAGCATCAATCTGGCCGAAGCGCAGGCGGAGCTGACCGAGCTGCGGCCTGACCTGTTGGTCGTTTGTGATTATGGAGAGATTCTGCGACCGGCGACCTTGGCCGCGGCCCGGCTGGGAGGGATCAATCTGCACGCCTCGCTACTGCCGAAGTATCGCGGGGCGGCGCCGATTCATTGGGCGCTCTACCATGGCGACCAGGAAACGGGCAATACGGTGATCCAGATGACGGCCGGGCTCGACGCGGGGCCGTGGATCGGGCAAATCAGAACAACGATCGAACCGGACGAAACAGCCATCGAATTGGAACGACGGCTCTCCGTGCTCGGCGCGTCGGCGGTGTGCCAGGCGATCGAGGATTTGGACACAGGAAGTGCCAAGCCAATCGAGCAAAACTCGACGTTGGCCAGCCAAGCGCCGCGACTCAAAAAAACCGACGGGCTGATCGATTGGTCGCGCTCCGCCCGTCAGATTCACAACCAGGTGCGGGCGATGCAGCCGTGGCCGGGCAGCTATACGTTTTGGCAGTGGCCGGAGCGAGAACCGGCACGGCCGGAGCGAGAATCGGCACGGCTGATTCTACGGCGGGTCGCTGTGGCGGCGGCCGATTGCGTGGCAACCGTCGACGAGGGGCAGCCGGGAACCGTCGTGTCGGTTGACGACCGGTTGCTCGTGGCAACCGGCAGTGGGCTGCTCGATATTGTCGAGTTGCAGCCGGCTGGCAAGCGGCGTCTGGCAGCGGCCGAGTTTCTGCGTGGGCACACGGTGCGGCCGGGCGACGTGCTAGGTGCGTGATGCTAGCACGACACCGTCGCAAACCGCTATCGCGGTGATCGTGCTCGGCGCGATAGGATATATCGGTGGGGCTGATCTTATGGGAGCAGGAGGCGACCGACATGTTCGATCTGGACCGCTGGGATGTGGTGTTGCTGGCCGTGGCCGGTTATATCGCGGTGGTATCGCTTACCCGCATGATGGCCCGACATCGTGACCGATTGGTTGTCGATCTTCAGCAGCAGGCGGCCGCCGAGCAAAAACGTCAACGGGCCGAAGCACGGCGAAAGAAGGAATTGGAACAGCGGCAATCACGGCAAAAACAGGGTGTTGCCTGAGCCGTGATTTCCCAAACCGTGACTGGTTGTTCCGACGCGCCGGTTTAATCGCCCCCGTAGCGCGGCTATAATGCGGTGCTGCTGTGCGCAGAAGACTGGTGCTCTGTTAGCACCCCGGCTGCTTTCCAGAGTGACTACTCAGCACCCTTATCTGTTCAAAGCAGCCGGGGTGCTTCCAAGCCGCTACACCTGCGAACGGCCCGTATTCATTTTGCCATGATGAAAAAGCTGTATATCGAAACGGTCGGCTGCCAGATGAACATGCTCGATAGCGAGCTGGTTGTGGCGAGTCTGCGCAAAGAGGGCTACGAACTGACGTCGAGCAAAGGGGACGCCGACACGATTTTGCTAAACACGTGCAGCGTTCGGCAGCACGCCGAGGACAAGACCTACAGCGAGCTCGGACGGCTGAAGCTTGCGAAGATGCATGACCCGGACAAGATCATCGGTGTGCTGGGCTGCATGGCGCAGAAGGATCAGCGGCTTATTTTTCAGCGTGCCCCATACGTCGACTTGGTGGTCGGGCCAGGCCAGTTGCATCAGGTGCCGGCGTTGATTCGCGAGATTGCCAATGACCGTCAACCGCGGATGGAAGTCAGTTTGGGACGCCAGGACGGGAACCTGACGCAGATTCGCCGGAGCCACGAGAGTTTCGACCCGCTGCGCGATCCGGCCATGCGACCGTCGCCGTATCAGGCATATGTGCGGATCATGATCGGCTGTGACAAGTTTTGCACGTACTGCATTGTGCCGAGTGTACGCGGGCCGGAGCAAAGTCGCTCGCCCGAGGAGATCGTCACCGAAACGCGGCAACTCGCCGGCGAGGGGTGCAAGGAGATCACGCTCTTGGGTCAGACGGTCAACAGTTATCGCTATCGCAGCGGTGAGACGGTCACTCGGCTGTCCGATTTGCTCGATCGGTTGCAGGCCGTCGACGGCATCGAGCGGCTGAAGTTCGTGACAAACTACCCGAAGGATATGACCGACGATTTGCTTCACGCGGTGCGCGATCTGCCCAAGGTATCGTCTTATCTTCACATACCGGCTCAGAGCGGTTCGGATCGAATACTCCAGCGGATGAAGCGGGGATACACGGCCGAGGAGTATCGAGAGATGCTGGCGCGAACCGTGGCCACGGTCCCCGGCGCGGCGGTGAGCAGTGATTTTATCGTGGGATTTTGCGGCGAGACCGAAGAGGACTTTCAGCAGACATGCGATCTGGTTCGAGAGTCACGGTTCAAGAACAGCTTCATCTTTAAGTATAGTGAGCGGCCAGGCACCAAGGGCGCCGATCGGTACGAAGACGATGTGCCCGAGGATTTGAAGAAGCGTCGGAACAACGACCTGTTGGCCATTCAAAACGCGATCAGCGAAGAGGACAATCAGCCGCTGATCGGCAGGCAGGTGGAGATTCTCGTCGAGGGGCCGAGCAAGGCGAGCCAGAAGCGAGGCGAAGCGGGACCGTTGTTGCAACTGACCGGGCGGACGACGTGCGATCGGATTGTCGTGTTCGAGGGCAACCGGCGGCAAATTGGCGAGTTGCTCGACGTGATGATCTATGACGCCAACGCCTTCACGTTGTTCGGCCAGGTGGTGACGCGCGAAGTTGGGCCAGAGGTTCACACGCTGGGTGTATGACGGGTGGCACACAGGATTTAACAGGGTAGCACCGACACTTGTCCGGATTTCGCGTGGCCGGTGGGTTGATGGTGTCGGACACGTGTCGGTGTGCGTAACACAAGAAGTATTTCGACCATGCGGGCGATTTCGTCTCTTGTCGCTCCGCGACACCGACAATCGTTCGATCCGTATTCAACACAAGGTCAAAGTCCATCGCGAACGACTGTCGGTGCTACCCTCTAACAGATCCGTTCATTTCGTATATTGATGCCCATGGATATCGATGCGGTTCGCCAGCTTCTGGACGACCAGCGCGGCGCCGAGACGTGGCTGCGGTCGCTCGCGGTGCGCGACGGCAAGCGCGGGCACGCCAATCTGGTCCGCATGGCCACGTCGGGGATCACGCTCGATCTGCTGGGCATCCTGATGGATCAAATGGCCGAGGTACTGCCGACTCTGAGCGACGCCGACATGGCGCTCAACAACCTGGAACGGTTCGTGGCCGCGGCCCGCAGCCCACTTTCCACCGCGGCATTATTCGACCGCGATCGTACGGCGCTGCCGAAGCTGCTTCAAATATTTTCGACGAGCCAATACCTATGCGACCTGCTGATACGCGATAGCGGCAGTTATGATATTCTGCGGATGACGGACGGTTTGCCCGTCGCCCGTGATGCGCTCGTTGCCGAGCTCAATGCGGAAGTCAGCGTGTTGGATGATCGGCTCGGTGTGATGGCGGCGCTCAGGCGGTTCAAGCATCGTGAAACATTACGGATTGCCTACGGCGACATTGTCCGCGGACAAACGTTGGACACCGTAATCAAGCAGATCTCCTATTTGGCCGATACGGTCGTGTCGGCGGCGGTGCGATTTGCTCGCCGGCAGTTGGAGGCACAGCGTGGCACGCCACAGGGCGTCGACGTTCAGCGGTCGCGATTTGTGGTGCTCGCCTTGGGCAAACTGGGTGGAGAGGAACTGAACTATTCGAGTGACATCGACCTGGTCTGCCTCTACGAGGTGGACGGGCAAACCAGCGGCGCCCGGTCGTTGACCAATCAGGAATTCTACGAACGGCTCGTGCCGGACGTGGTGCAGCTACTGACCGAGGCAACCGAACTGGGCACAACCTATCGCGTCGATTTACGGCTGCGGCCCGAGGGTTTGCAGGGCCCGGTGGTCTGTAGCCTGGAGAGTGCCTGGCACTACTACGATGTGAAGGGCCGGACATGGGAACGGCAGGCGATGATCAAGGCACGTTCGATCGCCGGCGATCGCGAGCTGGGCGACGAGTTTCTCCAGCGGCTGGAACCGTGGATCTATCGCCGGTTTCTCAGCCGAGCGGATATCACGGGAATCAAAACACTCAAACGAAGCATTGAAGGACGGACGAAGACCGAAGGCGCCGACCTGCAGGATGTGAAAACAGGTCGTGGCGGAATCCGCGACGTCGAATTTGTAATTCAGTTCCTACAACTCTTGAACGCCGGCGGACTGCCCCAGCTGCGCACCGGCAACACCCTGCGAGCCATTGTTGAGTTGGCCGAGGCGGGCTGCCTGACCTTTCAAGAGCAGTCGATTCTGGAAGAA
>CAUYYY010000045.1:0-9640 GCA_963577165.1 Planctomycetota bacterium
GCAATAAATAGGGCTCGAATGCACTCTTCCTCGATTGACCCGGTTCTCGGTTGCGTGCCCAGCGGCATCTACATCCTGACGGTGGGCACTGGCGAGAGAGCGACGGGCATGTTGGCCAGTTGGATTATGCAGGCCGGATTCGATCCGCCGATGGTGAGTGTGGCGGTCAATCGCCAGCGGTACATTTGTGACTGGATCACCCAGGGGCAACCGTTCGTTTTGAACGTGATCGGCGACCATCAGAAGCCGTTGCTGAAGCACTTTGGCCGTGGGTTTGCCGAGCGCGAGCCGGCATTTGACGGGCTGGCGATTTCTCACTGTCCACGAGGCGTACCCATCTTGGACGAATCGGTCGGGCACATGCAGTGCGAGCCGACAGTCCACGTCGACTCGGGAGACCATCGCATCTTCTTGGCCAAGGTGGTTCGCGGCTGCCATTCGGCCGAGCGGCGTCCGATGGTTCACATTCGAAAAAGCGGCGCACACTATTAGGGCGGAGAGGGTGGCGAGCTGGGAGCAGTAATAGACCAAATGCAGCAGGCGTCGGTTATCATTGTGGGCGGGGGTGTGATCGGGCTGGCTACCGCCTACCGGCTCTTGCAGAGCTATCCGAGTAAGTCGGTGCTGGTGCTGGAAAAGGAAGACAAGCTGGCGGCTCATCAGAGCGGTCACAATTCTGGCGTATTGCACACGGGCATCTACTATCGGCCCGGCTCACTCAAGGCGATGAACTGCCGCCAAGGACGCGATGCCATGGTGGCATTTTGCAGAGAGCAGGGTATCGACCACGAGATTTGCGGCAAGGTGATTGTTGCGGTCGATGACGGCCAACTGTCGTCGCTTCAGCAGCTCTATGACCGAGGACAAGCCAACGGTGTCCGGTGCGAATTCATCTCGGCCGAGCAGCTTCGAGATCTCGAACCCCACGCGGCAGGCGTTCGTGCGATTCACGTTCCGGACGCCGGCATCGTCGACTATCGCCAGGTTTGCCAGCGGCTCTCGGACCTCATCACAGCGAGCAACGCCAGGGTGATCACCGGCGCGCGAGTTGTCGGCATGACCGAACAGAAAAACAGCGTTGTTATTGAAACGACCCGTGGCCAGTTCCAGGCCGATTGCGTGGTGAATTGCGCCGGATTGCACAGTGACCGTGTGACCCGAATGAGCGGTGTCCGGCCCGCGGCCAAGATTATTCCGTTTCGTGGCGAGTATTTTCAGTTACGGGGAGCCGGACGTGGCTTGATTCGAAACCTCATTTATCCGGTGCCGGACCCCAGCTTTCCATTTTTGGGCGTTCATTTTACGCGGATGATCGACGGAAGCGTCGAGTGTGGCCCGAACGCCGTGTTGGCTTGGGCGCGTGAAGGCTACAAAAAAAGCGATGTCAACTTGCGCGATTTGGCCGAGTCGTTAACTTACCCGGGATTTATTCGGCTGGCGCTCAAGTACTGGCGCATCGGCGCGGGAGAAATGTGGCGGTCGCTGAGCAAACGTGCCTTTGTCCGCGCGCTTCAGCGTCTGGTACCCGAAATTGAAATCGATCATTTGGAGCCTGCGCTCTCGGGTGTGCGCGCCCAGGCGGTTGGCCGCGACGGATCGATGATCGACGACTTTCTGTTTCAGGAATCACCACGCGCGGTGAACGTGGGAAACGCGCCGTCGCCAGCCGCCACGGCGTCGCTCAATATTGGCCAGATGATCGTCGAAAAGCTTGCCACGCGATTCGATTGAATCGTGGCAGGGGCTATTGTGAATTGCGACACAATTGCACAATTTCAGCACCCCGGCTGCTAACGAAGCAGCCACAGAACCCGACGAGACACAGCAGCCGGGGTGCTCTCAAGTTTATGCGGAACGTCTCTGGTCGAATGTGGCGACTTCGAGCGCGGCCAGTCGGCCAGCCAATTCGCGGGGTGTCTGCGGACGGCGAAGCGGCTCTTTGGAGAGCATCTCGTGAACCAATTCGACCACATCGACGGGAAGCTCCGCGCAGTGGTGATTCAACGGCATGGGAGTCGCCTCGCGATGGAGCACGGCAATCTCCGCCGGATTCTTGGCTTCGAAAGGGAGTCGGCCGGATAACGACTCATACAAAGTGACGCCCAAGCTGTAGATGTCGCTCCGCACGTCGGCCGCGAGCGAGGAAGTGATCATTTCCGGAGCCGCGTAGTGCAGTGTGCCGACAATCGGCCGATCGGCAGTGCTGCCCGGCTGGTCCGCCTGCCTGGCAAACCCCAGGTCGAAGAGCGTCACGTGCCCGTCGGGTCCGACAAAGATATTGCTCGGTTTGATGTCGCAGTGCATCAGGTGGGCCACCGCGTCGAGTGCCGCGAGTGCCTCGGCGACTTGTCTGGCAATCCACAGTGCGATCGGAAGTTCCGGCAGATTGCCGCGACTTATCTGGGAAGCCAAGGTGGCGCCTCTCAGGCAAGGCATCGCCACGTAATAGGGCGGCTCACTGACGTTGGACGATAGAATCGGCATCAGATGGGGATGCGAAACGGTACGTCCGACGTAGGCTTCTCGGCGGAAGGTTTGGACGGCCACGGGATCGTCGTTCCACTCGGGCCGTAGAAACTTGACCGCGTAGCAGGCGGGACCATCTTGTCGCCCTTCGAAAGAGCGAGCCTGGAACACTCGAGACAGGGCGCCCTCGCCGATTTGCCGGACCAGCAGCCAAGGACCAACGTGTCCCAGGGTGGCTGCTCCGGGCACGGATTGGGTGCTGCTCGGGCGCGCAACCGAGGCGTTGTCGAAAAGTTGGCTAGTTGAACTCTGAGCCATCGGGGCTCGCCAGGCGAGGAGAAGCGGGAAGGGGGAACGCAGTCACGGAAGACGCCGCAGTGATGCAATCGACCCGTTGCCCGATGGGAGTTAAATCACGCTGTGGCAAAATGTCGGAAAGATATGGCGGCGGTACGAGTCGTACGCACCTGGTAAAGTTTGCGGCGTCGGAAAGCTGCTCCACGTGTGGCAAAAACTAGGCTCTGCTCCAGGCACCCGACGCGAAAGCAGCTGTTTCAGGCTCTCGAACATGTGCGTGCGACTCGCACCTAGTTGCCGACGTATTTGGCGTAAACTGTGCGGGCTGTCGCCAGATCGTCCGTTCCGCCGACGATCGCCCGGCCGTCGGCAAAAACCGTGATCACATAATCGTCGACCGACAAACGTAGCAAGTACTGGTTTCGCTCCACATGCCCCACCCCGTCGAGCGCACCTGCCAGCGCTTCGAGCGAAACATCTTCGCTCTCGGGCCGAGTGAGCTGTACGGCGTTGCGACCACACAGCACCGCGGAATGACTGCCCCGCCTGCCGGCCAACCAGGGAAATTCGTGGTGGCGACACGTACGACAGTCGACTTGGTCACGGAGCTTGGCGAGACTGATCTGCCGAATGCGGTTATCCCAAAGATCGACGACGGTCAATTGCCGGTTGATCGCCGTTCGATTTCCGCTGAGGATCTTGATCGCCTCGGCCGCCTGCAGCGAGGCGATGACGCTGACTATCGGGCCGAGGATGCCGGCCGTATCGCACGTGGGCGTGGTGCCGGGCGGCGGCGCTTCTTGCATGAGGCAGGTAAGGCAGGGCGTATCGTTGGGCAGGATGGTCATCGTCTGGCCCTCGGTCCCGATGCAGCCGCCGTAGACCCAAGGCAGATCGTGCTTCACCGCAATATCATTGAGCAGAAACCGCGTTTCGAAATTATCCGTGCCGTCCACAATCATGTCGACGTCCGCGACAAGATGTTCGATGTTGGTGTGTTGCACGTCGGCGACGACAGGCTCGATCTCGATTGCGGAATTGATCCGTCGCAGCTTGGCGGCGGCGGTGATCGCCTTGGGCAGCCCGGCCGCAACGTCTTGTTCGTCGTAGAGAACCTGACGCTGCAGATTGTTGGTCTCCAGGAAATCGCGGTCGACAATCCGCAGAAAGCCGACGCCCGCACGGGCCAAGGTGTTGGCCAACACGCTGCCGAGCGCGCCACAGCCACAGATGAGAGCACGACTTGAGGCAAGTTTTCGCTGCCCCGCTTCGCCCAGCGGTGGGTAGCGCATCTGGCGAACGTATCGATCGAGATTCGTGTCAGGATCGGGCATGGGGCAATTCACAGGAAACAAACTACCAGCATCCCGGCTGCTTCAAGCTGGGAAGGTCGTTGGAAAGCCACTCTGAAAAGCAGCCGGGGTGCTAAATTACGGACATTATTCTACACAAAGTAGCCAGCGAAATCGCCCTGCTCAGCCAAGTCGCGCTGAAGGTGATCGCAGGCTGAGCGGGCAGCGGCAACCGACATGGCGGCCGCCAATGGCCGGTACGCAAGAATCGGTACCGTTGTTTCCAGAGCATAGCGCGCGAGCGTTTCGACATTTGCCGAGTCAACAAGTGCCACGTCGGCCCAGTCTGCCGTATCGGTCGCGTCGTCTTCGGTCAAATGTTGAGCGAGCAGCAGATTTCTCGGGCGATCAATAATAGGATCAACAAAAGAGGTCGGGAGCACGGCGATCGCCACCGCCGCCCATTGGCTCAAGCGATGGAGCAGGGCAGCCACATCAACGGGCATCGCATTCACAACAGCAATCAACAGCACGCCCAGTTGACTCGCCTGGCGGCAAAGTTCGTCCGTCGGATTTTCGACAAGCAACGCGGCCGGTGCGGCGTGACACATCGACAGTAAAAGTTCGACATCGGACAACGGACCTTCGGGCGAATCGACGCGAACTGCACGCAACACGGTCCGACGACCCTCAAACACGAGATCACAGCCTCGGACGCCGAGACGCCGGATGCCGATCTGCTGAGCATGGCTTTGGACGACTTCGGCACCCGACTTTATTTCCAAACGAACGTCGTAGAGATATGGCATCTCGGGTGTCCAAAAGCACGGATCGGGAACGATCACTTCGAAGAGTGGCGAGTCGGCCGGGCCGGCATCGCGCATCAACATTCGTAGCGGCAGCGTATGGGCGTACCGGCAAGACGGACCGCGGATTGTGCCCGATAGCCGTAGCGGCGGCGAAATCTGGCCCGTATATTGAGCCCCCTTGTACTGGACATATATTCGGGCCTCGGCATGGGTTGCCTCACCAAAAAACAAACGCCAAGTTCCAGGTTCCATAGAATCGACAGGTAAATGATTGCACGATTCAGCACCCCGGCTGCTGATGAATAAGCTACAGAATCTTTCGTGACACAGCAGCCGGGGTGCTTCCGTGTCACTTGCCGATACAAAAGCGGCTGAATATCCGGTCCAACAGATCGTCAGTGTAAACTGCACCGACGACTTTGCCCAGTTCGGCCAGCGCGGTCCGCACTTCGGCAGATACGAGTTCCTCGCCACCGAACTCGGCAACAATCTGGCGAGCCCGATCCAAGGACGCGGCCGCCAGACGAAGACTCGCGCGACAACGCACGGCGGTGCCGGTTACCACGTGGCCTGGATCGCACGATGCGGCGGCCTCGCGGATGGCAGTACTGAGCTGGCTTAGACCACGGCCGGTGCGGCTACTGGTCACCACAACCGTCGGGTCGCCAGAACACATCCTGTGCAGGTCCGCTTCGGAAGCAGCATCGGCCTTAGTCGCCACGAAGATCTGCCGCAGGTCGCCGGCGGCCATCGGAGGAGGTGGGAAACGCGGATCGCCGCTTGATCGCGTTGCGTCAAAACAGAGCAGTTGTATGTTGGCCCGTCGAAGGGCGTCGGTGGTCATCTGCTGAGCAGCGCCGGATATGGTCCCGCTCGGCCTGTCCGGTGGCCCGTCCGGTTCGATGCCAGCGGTGTCCACCAGTTGACACGCGATGCCTTGGAGGTCGATCCGTGCGGTCAAATAGTCGCGGGTCGTGCCGGGTTGTTTGGATACGATCGCCGGCGCTTCGCGGCGTGTTGACTTCTCAGTAAGCGCGTTGAGCTCAGCAAGCGCGTTGAAGAGGCTGCTCTTGCCGACATTTGGCTCGCCGAGCAGCACGACGCGTACGGCGTCGGTCGATTCGCTGCGGCTGGCCATCTGCAAGGCGGTGGCGGCGACCGCCGTGGAAGCTGCTGCCAATTGCCGGCCGAGTTGACGGGCGGAAATAAACTCGATGTCTTCGTCGACAAAGTCGAGTCCGGCTTCGAGTTCGGCGAGAAGATCGAGCAGCGTGTCGCGGACCTCGGTCATGGGCCGAGCGATTCCGCCGGCTAATTGGGCCAGAGCCACCGCGAGTTGACCGCCTTGGTCCGCGTCGATAACGCCCAAGACGGCTTCGGCCTGCGTCAAGTCGAGCCGACCTGCGAGGAAGGCGCGCATGGTAAACTCGCCCGGCTCGGCTACACGGACCCCGGCGTCGCAGAGCGTCGCGAGCACCGCTTCGAGCAAGGGCGGCGATCCGAGCGTGTGGAGTTCGGCCACCGGCTCGCGGGTGTAACTACGGCGAGAAGGCCAGAGGTAAACATCGCAGGGCAACGGCTGGCGAATCTCCGATACGCTCAGCGTGCCTTGGATCACCGTCGGACGCTTGACATCGGCAAGCGACGTGTCATGCGACGTGAAGCAGCGCGAGACCAATGTCACGGTATCCGGCCCGCTGAGGCGAACGATGCCGCGAGCCGCGCCACCACGGGCCGTCGCGATCGCGGCAATCGTATCGTCTAGATCGTACGACATGGGGCAAATAGACGTTTATTTTCGTGGTTGCTTCGCTCGCTTGGCCGATTTTTTTCCGCTGTGGCCGTTGCTACTGTTCGAGCTACCGCTGGCGCTCGGCTTGGTCGCCTGTGCCGCCGCGTCCCGCTTCGGTGGCTTGGGCAGCAGCTTGCGCTCGCAGATACCCCAAAGCGACGAAACGATAAAATAGAGACAAAGCCCGCTGGCCACTTTGTAAAAAATCAAGCCCATGAAGACCATCATGTATTTCATGATTTTTTGTTGCATCGCCGTCTGATCGTCGGTCGGTGGGGGCATAAACATTTTTTGCTGCAGGATGAACAAGCCGACCGTCACGAGTGGCAAGACGTTGAGATACGGGCCCAAGCCAAGCAAACCCGTTGCCCCGGTGATAAAGTCGGGCATGAAGCCGGACCAATCATACAGCATGTCGGGCGCGGCCAGATTCGAGCACCAAGGAACCGACTCACTGATCAGCGGCGCGTCACGCAGCTCGATATCAATCATCAGCGCCCGGTAAAGGCCCAGGAAGATGGGCAACTGGAGGAACATGACCAGGCAACCGCCCATCGGATGATAATTGTGTTTGCGGAACAGTTCCTGCTGCGCTCGGGTCCGCTTTTCCATATCTTTCTTGTATTTGTCAGCGATCTTTTTGATTTCGGGCTGCAGCTCCTGCATTTTGATCATGTTCAGCGCTTGTTTCTTGCTGAGCGGGAACATGCAGCCACGAACCATCACCGTTAGCAGGACGATGGCCAAACCGTAGTTGCCCACGACGGAGTACAGCATGTGCAGGATGAGCGTCATCAACTTGGCGACGCCTGCCCAGATCGGCCAACCATAGTAGACGAGTGATTCAAGCGAATGGCGTTTCACCGCTTGAGCAACAGGCTGGCCGTATTGGGAGATAATGTCGGATCGCTTCGGTCCGGCAAAGATCTGGTACGATTGTCGGAGCGGCTCGCCACCAGCCGGCTCGAGCGTGTGGACGCGACTGATCAGCCGACAGGTGCTGTTGATCAGCGTCACGTTATCGACTTTGGGATCGGGCTCGGGTCCGATCCGGACCGCTTTGACTTTTTCGAACCACTGCTCGGTGATTTCTGCCTTGCACGGGATCATCACGGCGGAAATGTATTTGGCATCGATGCCTGCGTAGAGCAGCGGCGGGAGCAGCAACGGTACGCCGATGAACTCAACGTCCTCCTTTTCTTGTTCCGCAATCGTCGAAGCACCAATGAGCTTCGGCTCGGCGTTGACGAATTGGACAAACATGTCGCGAACCCCGACCCCGCCCCAATCGCGACCTATTTTATAGCCATACCACCACCCTTCGGTCGGCAGACCGGTCGGGCCGTCCTGACGATAGGCGACATCAATCTGCACGTCGGCAAGATTTCGGATTTCGATTTCCAGATCGAAATCGTAGCCGGGCGTCGCAGACGCTGGGCCATCTTGCCAGCCGGGCGGAGCGGCCTTCGTCAAGCGATAGGTTTTGAGCACTTCGAGCTTCTGGGCCGACAGGACACGGCGGAAGGTGACGTGGGTCTCGTCCTGCTCGATGATTTCCCAGTTGGCAAGCGTGAGATCAACGCCTTTGAGTTCGGCCGCGTCGTCGGAGATTTTTTGCTCGCCAATTTGCTCAAGCGTCGTAAGAAACGACGCCGGGTCGGGGAAATTCTGGGGAACAGTTTCGCCACGGATTTCCAGATGCTCGCGCTCGGGTCGCATCACTTCGAGCGGGCGGCGGCGAAGCTGCGCCGTGACACTCTTTGGAAGAGCCTGACCGCGGCGATATGTCAACTCAACGCTGCGGTGAGGCTTGGTTTGTCGGAGCGCGTCCAGAAGGTCGGCGGCGGTGCTGATCGCCGTGACGCCGATCGAGGTGATGACGTCATCCGCCATGATCCCGGCCTGGGCTGCTGGCGTGCCCGGCACGACGACATTCACCAAGGCCCCGTCCACCAAAGCCCCGTCACCCGGCGCGTCGGTTGCCGCCAAATGACCAAGATAACCGCTGGCGTCCTCGGTGTCGCGAAACTGAGGGTTGGAAAGTTCCAACCGCACGACGGCCGCTCCGCGGTTGGTCAACGTGATGCCCATTCGGTAGCCACTCTCGGCGTCGACCGAGCCAAGCGTTACGAGTTGGAGCGGGACAAGTTGCAGCGGGACTGGGGGTGCGGCGGCAACGATCGGCTCTGCATCGGGCCCGTCGGCCGGGTCTTCGCCAGCGGGCGCGTGCGGATCAGCCTCTTCCGCTTTTGCGGCGGCATCTGGTGCGTCGTCATCCTGGACGTCCGACTCCTGATCGTCCGGCTCGCGGTCGGCGGCTGCCTGGGGCGGCGGGAGCGGATTGAACCAAACATTCAATGCTTGGTTCAGCATTAAGATACCGAAGGCGAGCAGCAAGAACGTGACAAAACGTCTTTCCACGAGGGTTGTTTCCTATTTCTCTGATGCGAATGAAAAGCCAGCGAAAGACGTAAAAAGCAGGAATAAAAGCCACTGATTGAACACGGATCAAACACGGATTAGAAAAAAAGGACCACTATCTGCGCTAATCTTCGCTAAACCATCCATTAGCGGAGATTAGTGTTCCAACAAAAACGAAGCTATCGTCCTTCCTTGAGCCGGTCGCCCAGGAAATCGTCCAACTCAGGCGTGGCGTAGATCTTCTCGGCCGTCTTATTGAAATCATACTCGACACGACGAAATTCAACACTGCCGTCCACCTGAACCGTGTAACAAGCGCGGTTATCGCCGTCACGCGGTTGGCCCACCGAGCCAACGTTAATCATACATTTTTCATCACCCCGAGTATATTGATAGCCGATCTCTTCCGGGGTGAAGTAGTTCATCGATTCGGTAAATACACCGGGCACGTGCGTATGTCCTTGAAAGCAGCAGGTCTCGATCAGGCTGAATATCTTTTCCATCTTCCGTTTGTTGTAAATATCTTCGGGAAAAACATATTCGTTGAGCGGATTTCGTGCCGA
>CAUYYY010000046.1:0-9595 GCA_963577165.1 Planctomycetota bacterium
AGAATCGATATGAAACACGATTCGAGGACTCAGGCCGTCCCCCGCCCGAATGGTTAATCGCTTGTTATGGACCTCGATCGGACGATCCACAACACGGCGAGCGAATTGCAATTCAATCACGTCGCCACTCTTGGCGACTGCCACCGCTGCGTGAATTGTTGCGTAACCACCCTCGGCGTCCCCGTCGCCCACGACCAAGGCCTCGACCGGATCGAGCGGCCCGTCGGCCTCCGGCGATGCCGACTGCGGTTGATCGCCTCGATAGGGAACCGTGCTTTTCGGCAGCTCCAATCGATGCGCCCGGTCTGTCGCATAGAGCGAACTGTCCGCGACAAGACCGTCATCTCGTTTCGTCGGATCATTCGTCTCGTTGATATCGGTCGGCATGTCCGGCTCGCCATCGGCGAGGTTCGTTCGATTGCCACTTGCCTCGACAAACGGACCGTTGTTGGCATGAGCCGAACTATCCGGACCGGCCGCCTTCGAAATCAACGGGGCGCGGTTCTCACTCGCCGAACTTGCTGCGGCTGACATCTGGTCCTCACCCTGGTCGCTCCTGGTTGCCCGGTGCGCCGTATTGTTCGCTGATTTGACCGCCGAGGAAAACGCCGGCAGCCCGGGCGAGGACTCGGTGCGGCGGTGCGAACCGCTCAGTGCAAATACGATCAGCAACAGAATCGCAACCGGTACGAACCAGGGCAACGTGCGTCGCAGCACCGAATCGACCGGTACGCCTGGTGTCACGAGTACGGTACCACGGCTTGACGCCGATTCTAAACCCAACTGACTCGATAGGATCAACAGGTCGGCAATCAAGGCGTCGGGCGTTTGATATCGCCTGGCAGGCGACTTGGCCAACAATTTGTGAAGGACCGGCGAAATCTCTTCGGGCAAATCGGGGCGCAGGTCAAGTATATTCGGTACGCTGTCGCCCTGATGCTGCAAAAGTTTTTGCAGCATCGTGCCCTCGGAAAATGGCGGCTGACCGCTCAGCATGAAATAGAGTGTGCAGCCGAGCGAGTACAAGTCGCTGCGCACATCCGCGCTACGCGGGTCGCGGGCCTGTTCCGGAGAGATATAGTCGAACGTGCCAAGCGTCACACCGCTGGCCGTGAGATCTTCGTCCGACCGCCCGACCTGGTGCAACCGAGCCAAGCCCATGTCGACCAGTTTGGCTCGATTGTCCGGCGTGATGAGAATGTTCGAAGGTTTGATATCACGATGCACGACATCACGGAGCGCCGCGTGGGCGAGCGCCTCGGCAACTTGCAACGTGTAGTCAACCGCATCGGCTAGACGGAGCGGTCCGTCACGTTCGACCAGGTCGCGGACATTGATGCCTTCAATGTACTCGAAGATGATGTAATGGAAGCCGCGATCTTCACCGACATAGTAGACGCGGGCGATGTTCTCGTGATCGAGCCGGGCCGCCGACTGCGCTTCGTTGCGGAATCGACGTTGCATCTCTTCGCCGCTTGTGCGGCTCGATGACAAGACCTTGACCGCCACGGTTCGGTCGAGCATCGTGTCCCGGGCGCGAAACACGGCCCCCATGCCTCCGCCGCCGACAAACTTTTCAAGTTGATAATGTCCGAGCCGCTCGCCTTCGAGGAGTCGCCCCACTTCCGACGGCGGCAGCCCATGGGTGCCAATCTGTCGAGGCATCGGAGCTTTGGTGGAGATCACCGTGCGGTCGTCAGATGAAATGTTGGACGGAGAATCGGCTGATGGCGTGCGCGGGATGTCGTCGCCCGACAAAGCCGCTCGGCCGCCTGTGTCGTTGGACTGCTGGGGCGACGTGGGATCAGGTTCGTTCATCGAGCTGGCCGTTTGCCCCTGTTCCAAATGTCAAATCCACGCGGACGGCAAGCTATCCGTTGCGGCCCGGGCGGAGGCATCCGATATGAAAAAGACGGAACACACTATAGAAGACGATCGCCACTAGGAAAAAGTTCGGTCCGCACCGGCCCGAGATTTACCACAAGGTGGGCGAGCAGCACGACCTATGGCCATTTTAAGTGGCTACGAAACGGGGGTCAATCGAATGCGAGGTGCAGAATGCGGAAAGCGGAAACAGCGCGAGGCAAGCCGGATGCGTCAGCTTCCGGGCAAGTGGAGAATGCAGCGTTTTTTTAGCATCGGCGGCCACGCCGAATCCCTCCCAGGCGACGCTAAAAGGATAGCGCTCGCTCGGCAACATTCTGCCCTTAATTGCTCATGCGCCCCTAATTGCTCATATGCTTAATGATCGCGTCGCCGAACTCGCTGCACTTGAGCAGCGTGGCGCCATCCATCTGCCGGTGGAAATCGTAGGTAACCGTCTTGGCCGAGATCGCCCCTTCGATTCCCCTAATGATGAAGTCGGCGGCTTCATTCCAACCCAAGTATCGCAACATCATTTCACCGCTGAGAATCACGGAGCCCGGGTTCACTTTGTCTTGACCCGCGTACTTCGGCGCCGTGCCGTGCGTGGCCTCAAAGATGGCGTTGCCCGTGTCGTAGTTGATGTTGCCGCCCGGCGCGATGCCAATGCCGCCGACACAAGCAGCCAGGGCATCGCTGATGTAGTCACCATTGAGATTCAGCGTGGCGAGGACGCTGTACTCGGCCGGACGCGTCAGGATTTGCTGCAACATCGCATCGGCAATCACGTCTTTGATAACGATCTTCTCGCCCGTGTTCGGATTCGGCAGTTCGCACCAGGGCCCACCGTCGATCTCCACCGCGCCGAACTCTTGCTTGGCGAGTTCGTAGCCCCAGTCGCGAAAGGCACCTTCGGTGAACTTCATGATGTTGCCCTTGTGGACAAGCGTCACACTGGGCTTGTTCTGGTCGATGGCGTATCGAATCGCTGCCCGCACCAGCCGGGCCGTCCCTTCTTGGCTCACCGGCTTGATGCCGATGCCTGCCGTCTCGGGAAAGCGAATCTTCTTCCACATTTCGGGAAAGCCATCGTGAAACAGCGTCTTAAACCGCTCGCAGTCATCCGAACCATGTTCAAACTCGATGCCGGCATAAATGTCTTCTGTGTTCTCGCGAAAGATGACCATGTTGGTCAGCTCGGGCTGTTTGACCGGCGACGGCACTTCGGCGAAGTGCCGCACCGGACGCAGACAGGTATAGAGATCTAGGATCTGCCGCAGGGCAACGTTCAGACTGCGCATGCCTCCACCGATCGGCGTGGTGAGCGGACCCTTAATGCCGACAAGGTACGTTCTGAATGAATCGAGCGTCTCGTCCGGCAGCCAGTTGCCGGTCGCATCGAATGCCTTTTCGCCCGCCAACACCTCGTTCCACGCGATCTGGCGATCCTCGCCGTAGGCCTGGGCCACCGCCGCATCGAACACTCGCTGACTGGCCGTCCAGATGTCGGGCCCGATGCCGTCGCCTTCGATGAAGGGAATGATAGGATGGCTGGGGACCTCCAAACGGCCCTCCTGCACGGTAATTGGCTGACCGTTGGCAACGCATGACATAGAACCACTCCTAAGAATTCCGGCGGGAATACAGCGTGTGCAAGTATACGCCACGTTTTTGGCAGCGCCCACGGGCCTTCAGCGGCCGGCACCTGGCTGCTCGGCAGCCGGGGTGATTTCTCCTGGTAGCCTGTGTTATCCGTGAGTTGCCCAAGCCGGGTGAGATGCCGAACCGGGATCGCGAAGGGTGGCGGGGTCAAAACACGGGAGGCGGCCCCGTGGTAGTGGCTCCAATTCCGGGGCCGTCGCCGGAAGCTCCTTCCCCGCCACCCATTACAAAAACCGAACGCTCATCCGGCTAACCAGGCATTCCTTCCCCACTCCGCGTTCCCAATTGACTCGGAAGCTGACGCATCCGGCTCGCCAGGCGTCCATTCCCAACTCCGGATTCCGCATTCCCACTGGACACTTACCTCATTGGGAATCGGCTCGCTGCACAACAATTAGGCAGCCCGGCCGGTGCACAACGATTATGCACCTCTGCCCAAATTTAGGCACGGCCATGCTATCGCTGTAAGTGCAAGCAGTGCAATGACATCGGTGCTGTCCTTGACTGCTCCGTAATGATTACGGCAATATCGCGGCCAGCGTAGGACCGCGACGAACGCACGTTTTCGCCGACCATCAGGTCAGGAGGACAAAGGATGATCACCCATTCACCCGAGAAGTTTCAGGAAGTATTCCAGGTCGCCAGCCATAGTTTTCAGAAGACGCCCGACTGGGTTACTTTCTTCCGAGAAATCATGGGCGTCAACGGTCTGATTCGCCGTTCTTTCGACAACGTCGAATCGTTGACTGCATTTGAGAAGAGCGAGGAATACAGCACGATCCAGCAAATGCTCGTCAAGCTTCGTGGTCAAAAAACGTCGACCGCGGAAGACGGGAAAGAGGAAACCCGGGTAATCACTGTCCGGTTGCCCGAGAGCCTGCATGAGTCGCTCCGGATCGAGGCCCACGAGCACCGCACCAGCATGAACAAGCTTTGCATATCGAAGCTGCTGCAACTGATCGGCGAAGAAATGATCCCCAACGGATCGCTTGAGTTGACGAAATAGAGCAGATCCCCTCGCGTACTCCGTGTAGAGGCTTGGAATACCAGTTCCGCGTCCGCTGTGCGGGTGTACGTCGTATGGCTGGGGCAGAGCCTAGGCGCAATACCGTTAAAATAGGCGCAAGTAAAAGCCTCCTGCTAGTTTGTGGTGACTAATCCACGCCACCGCTAGCAAGGAGGCTCGAAGATGCGACAGGGGCGTTGCACATTTCCGCCCGAGCCTCTGCCATGCGCGGCATCGATTGGGCGTGGCTCCCGTGCGTCGATTGTTCCACAGCGAGCCACGAAGCCGGCTAATCTCCGGAGTGAAACACCGGCCGGTGTGGTCCAAGAATTGTATGCGTTGTCGCTTGTGCATTTTGTGGTCCGCGCGCCGATGTTTGAGTCTGCTTCGCCGGTCGAAATCGATCCTGACCGACTGTCGCTGACCGGTTGTTTTCAGATTCTTCGGTGCCGTCTGCCTGAATGTAATGCTCGCTCTGAGCATACTTTCCAAGAATGGTACGAGGCGTTGCTTTGGAAAATGAGCCGGGAACGCACCGAACCACGTCACAATCGAACCAACCCTCGTGTCATCAAGCAAAAGATGTCCAAGTGAAAAAAGAAGCGATCCGAGTATTTTCACCCACCACCATTGACCAAAACCTTTGGTGAGTCAGTGGTTATGCTTAATTGAACGGTATTGAGCCTAGGCGGACGTTACAAGGGCTCCTATAATCCGGGATTCCGCCCGTGCTTGACGGGCTTTTTTTCGTTTAGTGGATTTTGTTTATCCAGGATCAGTCGTGCCGCGACGGAAAGCGCGCCACCACCGGCAAGGACGTCGTAATGAAAACCACCGCTGAGACCAATCCCGTGACATCGGCACGGATCGCTGACGAAAAGGTCCTCGTGCTCGACTTTGGCTCGCAATATGCGCAGCTTATCGCCCGGCGAGTGCGCGACCAAAACGTCTATTGCGAGATTGTTCGGCATGATATCTCAGCAGAACGAATCGAGGAAATCGGGCCACGCGGTGTGATCCTTTCTGGCGGACCTTCGAGCGTCTATGACCAGGCCGCTCCGGACTGTGACCTCGACATTTTCCGCCTTGGCATCCCGGTGCTGGGCATCTGCTACGGGATGCAGCTCGCCTGCCAGGCATTCGGCGGCACGGTTAGCAGTACCCCGTCGCGCGAATATGGCCGAGCAAGTTGCCGGATTGACTCGCACAACGATCTATTCGCCGGCGTTCCGGACGTTACCGATGTTTGGATGAGCCATGGCGATCAGATCGAAAACGTCTCAGACGACTTCATCCCGCTGGCCCAAACCTCGACCTGCCAATTTGCGGCGGTCAAACATCACGAACTGCCCATCTACGGACTACAGTTTCATCCCGAAGTAACGCATACGCCCTTGGGCGGTGTCGTGCTGGGCAACTTTCTGAAAACGGTCTGTGGCTGCCAGGGACTGTGGAAGCTGGGAGACTTTGCCACCGAAACGATTGAGCATATTCGCGAACAAGTTGGCGCCGGCCGCGTGATTTGTGGGCTCTCGGGCGGGGTCGACTCGTCGGTGGTCGCGGCACTGTTGGTCAAGGCGATCGGATCACAACTCTCCTGCATCCTTGTCGATAATGGTTTATTGCGTAAAGACGAAGAAGAGGCGGTCATCGAACAATTCACGGGGCACTTCAAAGCCGATCTTCATGTCGTCAACGCGGAAGACCGCTTTTTGAAAGCACTTGCCGGCGTCGCCGATCCACAAGAAAAACGGCGGCGAATCGGGCATGAGTTTATCGAATGCTTCGCCGTCGAAGCGAAACGAATCGAAGGGGCCGCCTTCCTCGCCCAAGGCACGCTCTATCCCGACGTGATCGAAAGCGGGGCCGCCCCCGACGGACCAGCCGACACGATCAAGTTGCACCACAACGTCGGCGGCTTGCCGGAAGAGCTTGGTTTCGAACTGATCGAGCCGCTCCGCGATCTGTTCAAGGACGAGGTTCGACGCTTGGGACTGGAATTAGGACTGCCAGAAGATATCGTCTGGCGTCATCCGTTTCCCGGTCCCGGTCTGGCGGTGCGGCTGTTGGGCGAAATCACCAAGGAGCGACTTGACACGTTGCGCGATGCCGATGCCATCGTGGTCGAAGAAATCAAAAACGCGGGACTCTATCGTGAAACGGCTCAGGCCTTCGCCGTGCTGCTGCCGGTGCAGAGCGTCGGCGTGATGGGCGATTCGCGTACGTACGACGACGCGGTCGTAATTCGTTGTGTCAACACCGACGACTTTATGACCGCCGACTGGAGTCACCTGCCGTACGATCTACTCTCCCGCATGTCGACCCGCATTATCAACGAGGTCCAGGGCGTCAACCGTGTCGCCTACGACATCAGCAGCAAACCACCGGCGACGATTGAGTGGGAATGACGATTGAGTGGGAATAGAGTACCTTGGGTAAACAGTACATTTTTCAGATCGCCGACTTGACCAAAAAGCATGGCGGGCGCGAGGTGCTCAAGGACATCTGGCTGGCATTTTATCCGGGCGCGAAGATCGGCGTTCTCGGCCGCAACGGCTCGGGCAAGAGCACGCTGCTGCGGATCATGGCCGGCCTCGACACCGAGTTCGACGGCGAGGCGAGTCTGACCAGCGGCTTCACGGTGAGTTATCTGCCGCAAGAGCCGCAACTCAATCTTGATAAAGACGTTTTCGGAAACGTCGAAGAAGCCGTCGCACCTACCCGGGCGATGCTCGACGAGTTCGAGCGGCTGTCGGACCAACTGGGTGAAGTGACCGATCCGGACGAGATGGAAAAGCTGCTCAACCGTCAGGCGGCCGTACAAGACAAAATCGACGCGGCCAATGCCTGGGAACTCGACCGGCAGATCGAAGTTGCCATGTCCGTGATGAATCTGCCGCCGGGCGATGCCGACGTGTCGAACCTCTCAGGCGGTGAATGTCGCCGCGTGGCCCTTTGCAAGATTCTTCTCGAACATCCCGATCTTCTTCTGCTCGACGAACCAACCAATCATCTCGACGCCGAGAGTGTCGCCTGGCTCGAACGCCATCTGGCCGAATACAACGGCACGGTTGTCGCCGTGACGCATGACCGCTACTTCCTCGACAACGTCGCCGGCTGGATTCTCGAACTCGATCGCGGCCAGGGCATCCCCTGGGAAGGCAACTACACGTCGTGGCTCGAACAAAAGCAACACCGACTTGCGGCCGAAGAGAAGGCCGCCACGGCCCGGCAAAAGACGTTGCAGCGAGAGCTCGAATGGATTCGCATGGCCCCCAAGGCACGTCAGGCCAAGGGCAAGGCTCGCATGAGTTCCTACGAAACAATGTCGGCGGAAGAATTCAAAGACCGGCCACAAGATCTTGAAATACAGATTCCTCCCGGTCCGCACCTGGGTGATCTGGTCATCGAGGCCGAGCACCTTAACAAGGGTTACGGCGACCGCCTGCTGATCGAGGACCTGAACTTTCGCCTCCCGGCCGGCGGCATCGTCGGCATCATTGGGCCCAACGGCGCCGGCAAGACAACACTCTTGCGGATGCTGACCGGTCAAGAACAGCCCGACGAGGGTACGCTACGGATGGGACCGACGGTCGAACTCGGCTACGTCGATCAATCGCGCGACGATTTGGATCCAGACAATACCGTCTTCGACGAAATTTCCGGCGGTCACGACACATTGGAGATGGGGGGCAAACAAATCAACGCTCGCGCGTACGTCGCTCGCTTCAATTTTCTCGGCCCCGATCAGCAAAAAAAGGTCGGTGTGCTCTCGGGCGGCGAACGTAACCGTGTTCACTTAGCCAAGCTGCTCCGCCGCGGCTCCAATGTTCTCTTGCTCGACGAACCGACCAACGATCTCGACGTCGACACGCTTCGCGCCCTGGAAGAAGCGGTCGAAAACTTTGCGGGCTGCGCCATCGTCGTAAGCCACGACCGCTGGTTTCTTGACCGACTGGCCACGCATATCCTGGCGTTCGAAGGTGACGGTTACGTTCACTGGTGTGACGGCAACTTTGAAACCTACCAACGCGAACATCGAGAGCGGCTGGGCGATGTGGCCGACGAGCCCAAACGCTTTCGCTATAAAAAGCTGCAACACTGATAGATAAACGCGGCGCAGCCACTGGCCACAAGCAAAGAAAGACTCACGCAAAGCGCAGAGACGCAAAGGAAGCAAAGAAGAAACCGTCGATTCGCGGGCGCTTGAGAAGCAGAAAGTAGGGTGCGACACACTTGACGCCTGCAGCGGCTTTCATTACGAATGACTGTCAGTCGTTCATTTTTTTCCTGAGGACATCACGATGCAGATCCGTCTCGAATATTGCTCCCAGTGAAACTATGTGCCTGAGGCCGTCAGTTTGGCGACCAAATTACTCAACCACTTTAAACAGCGGATTGCCTCGTTCGAGATGGTTCCGTCCGGTGGTGGCCGATTCGAAATCGACGTCGACGGTCAGCGAATCTACTCGAAGCTCGATACAGGGCAATTCCCTGAAGAAGATGCGATCTTGCAGCAGATCGAGCAGCAGGCGGCATCCAAATAGAGCAGTCCAAGTACGGTGCTGCGGCGGCTGGCGAGATGTCCGGTGCTGCGTTTGCAGGCCGCGACCGATTAACGCTACGGCAAAATCGTTCCGGACGCCGGGTCCACAGCGACTCCTTCGGTTAGGCCCACCAGCACATCCACAATCATGAGCAAGCTACTCGGATCGAGCATGTCGCCCATTTCGTCGTCGTCGACAACGGCTCCCTCAACCATCTGCTCAAAATGCATCAGGTCAAGTCGCGCATCGGACGACACCAGTTTGGTCAATACCTCTTGGCTCGCCTCCGACTGCAGTTGTTTGGCCAATTCGGTACTCTGCTCGATGACCGCGTCGCCCACCTCAAAGCTAATCTCGATGGCAGCGTAATCGTCGGGCGAGCGGACCATCAACGATTCAAAACGACCTTCGTCGTTCGCCCGTAGATTCTGTAGCTGCAACCGATCACTGAGCGAGCCGATGGCACGCTCCACCTGGGTGAGCGTCGGACGATTGTTCTCTTTGAACAGGATGAAGT